>NZ_JAUBUB010000040.1:0-51824 GCF_036705265.1 Microcoleus sp. B4-C2 | reverse complement strand
CCCGCCCGTCCAAAAAGGACGGGCGGGACGCCCATCCCACTTTCAAGAGTGGAAGTTATTTAATTCTCATTCCTTACGCTGTTGTGGGGAGTAGGGGTTGAGCAGGAACTCCCGCCATCAAGCTTAAATTTAAAGGCAAAATAGCTTATGGGGTAACAACCCAGAATATTTTTGGCCTAAACTGGGTTTTTTGCATAATTTCTCCACAAAAAAGGGAGAAAAGCCGTTTTCTTTTCCCCCAAGTTTTCCTTGTGCCTCAAGCGCGAGCTCAAAACTATTCCAAATTCGAGTCCGGGTAGTGATTGCGAATTTGTTCGGCTTCGGGACAATCGTCAGAAACTAGGGGTTCGCAGTTAGTTCGGGATACCGAAGCCAACTTCTGGGATACAGCTCCAATACTTTCAAGACGCACCATTTCTTCCCAGGAGCTGATTTCGTCTTCTTCGTCGGTTTCGTAGCGCAGCGTGACTAGATCCCCTTCAATATCTAGGATACGAGCGCGCTCTATCCAACGTTGCTGATCTCGAAGAAAAATAGAAACCTCACGACCATCACAACAGAGTTGATAGATTTTGCGCTGTAGCATTTGTCAGTTCTCCTGCGCAGTGTAACTTGCTTAAAATATGGTCTGTTTACCGTAACGTACTTTGGGTTTTACATCGGAAGGCACAGCCGTATGGACTAGCCAGTTTCACGTTTTCCGCAACTTTGGTACCGATGGGAGTTACCAAATTCGATTTTACCACCAAATCTATCCAGTACGCCATTTATCCAATTACAGGTTGTGCAGCCAGTGGCATCTCTCGTGAGAGGCATTTGCCAGCATAGATCCGAGCATTAGGACTTGACTCGGGCGATCGCGATTAACAGCGACAATAACAACAGACTCTGCCTCTAAAATCTCGCTCTGTTTTGCCTCAAGTCCCCCAGAAAGCTATTGTTTCGACGTTTGTTCGATCGCCCACTAACGCCGTCAAGGCTCAATCTCAAATCTCAAATCTCGAAGCGAAAGCTCTAAAGTGACACTCAAACAGCGACAATAAAAACAGACTCTGCCTCAGATATAGCGGTTCTCAAAAAAGTGAGGTATGCCCTATGCCCTATGCCCTATGCCCTATGCCCTATGCCCATGAGTACCTCATATGAGAGCTCGAAAGGCTATATCTCGCTCTCTTATGTCTCAATTCCCCCAGAAACCTCTTGTTTAGAGGTTATTTCTAGCCCCCAGTACCCCCTCTCAACTCAATCTAAAATCTAAAATCTAAAATTTAAAATCGATTGTTCGATCGCCCACTAACACCGTCAAGGCTCAATCTCAAATCTCAAATCTCGAAGCGAAAGCTCTAAAGCGACACTCAAACAGCGACAATAAAAACAGACTCTGCCTCAGATATCTCGCTCTCTTATGTCTCAATTCCCCTAGAAACAAGAGTGTTTCGACTTTTGTTCGATCGCCCACAGTACCGCCTATTTCCTCAATCTAAAACCTAAAACCTAAAATCTAAAATCTAAAATCTAAAATCGATTGACTGGAGTGTGATAAAAATCACTGACAGCAGGCAGCCCCTAAATGTAGAAAATGGTGGCGGCCAACAACTAGCTTCAAAACGGGCAGCGGAACCTGTGGCGGTTAAGCTAAAAGAATTGCGGTTCCGTTCAACACAAATTGGAGTCATCGCTCGTGCGTATTAAGGAGGCTAATTGATGGTGTACGCAGAAAATTGGTCGCAGCCGTCTATCTTAGAGCTAGCGCGATCGGGCAACTTTCAAGCCCTGAATTACTGGATTGACAGCTTGCTGCGCCCCGAAGGGATTTATGCCCGCGTCGAACAGGCTCAGGCCGGCTGCGTCCAAATCCTCGTAGAATTCCAGCGCGAATTTGCGCCAGAGACTACATTACTCGGGAGCACTCTCCGGGAAGGCTTAGTCAAATTTATTTGCCACCAACTCTGGAGACTCAACTCGCCAGCAGTAGAAGGAGTGCGAATTCACGCGCGCTTGGCTGGGGATGCAGACATTCTCTGGAAACAGTCAGTGCGAATTGTCACTCCGGCAAACCGCCAGCGACGGCGTTACCGTTCCCTACCGATCGTCGATTGGGTTAAATTTAAAACGTATCGTTCTCTGCTGCTAGTGGGATCGGCACTTGCCTCATTTATTTTAGGGTGTTGGGTCAGCTACCACGAGGCTGTGGCCCTGCAGTTAGGCTCTTCAGTATCCGGCTACCAGCAAGGTGCGGTAATTTCGGGGCCGCCTCCAAAACGTGCGGATACGGTGCAAGCAGCCTTAGAAGTGGTACCAGTAGTTCAGCAAAAGCAAGTTGCTAATCCTTACGATCCAACAGTAACGCTGATGTTCGGAGGAAATGTGAATCTATCGGATGCGCTCGGAGCATCTGCCGCCAACGATCACCAATGGGCTTTCGCCAATATGGACGAGTATCGGCAAGCAGATGTGGCGATGGTTAACCTAGAAAACTCCCTGACTCGCTCTACATTGGGCTCTGCTAAAAAACAATTAAATTTTAAAGCCGATCCAGAATCGGTGAAAGTATTAACAGCCGGAGGAGTGGATATTGTCAATCTGGCAAATAGCCGCGCTATGGATTACGAGGAACCGGGGCTGGTGGAGACAATGAATACTCTAGATAATAGTGGGATTCAACACCTGGGAGCCGGCAGAGATATTAAAGAAGCCAGGCGTCCAGATATTATTGAAGTTAAGGGTCAGCGGATTGCCTACCTCGGTTATTACGATGCCGAGCTGAACGTCGCTGACCAAGGGAAAGCGGGCATTAACCCCCGCCGCAACAATCGCGTGGCGGAGGATATTCGAGCTCTTAGGAGTCAGGTAGACTGGATTATTGTTAATTACCACTGGGGAGTCGAATTGGCAGATTATCCGGGGGACGGGCAGATTGATTTGGCTCGGTTCACGATCGACCAAGGAGCTGATTTGGTAGTGGGACACCATCCCCAGGTACTGCAAGGTGCAGAAATTTACAATGGCCGCCCGATAGTTTACTCGCTGGGTAATTTTATATTCGGCCCGAATGCTCGCAGGGATTACGATACCGCAGTCCTGAAAGTATCGCTCAAAGACAGGAATATGAAGGTAGAGTTTCTGCCTGTGGAGGTGAAAAATTTTCAGCCGAAGGTGGTGAAGGGATCCTCAGCCGATCGCATCCTCAAACGCGTCGAGCAAATTTCTAGTATTTTCGATCGACCGATGCGATCTTCTGTAGTTCTCGAAGCCCTAGTCCAGCCAGGAGCGGCATCAAAAACTCCAAATTATCCATTGCCAGGAGCAGCAAAGAGCGGTACATACCAGCCGGGGCGAGGTTCCGGGACCAGCGGCGGTGAAAGCAATCAGCAAGGCCCCGGACAACCCAAACCTACTTTGATTTTGCCGGCTTTGCCGGCTGCGCCCCAACAGCCGGACAACTCCTCATTTTTCCCAAACGGGACAGGGCCTGCAATTGAATCAAACCCACCTCCGAATCAAAATTTGCCGCCCCGCATCTACCCCACTCAACCTCAAAATCCCAGCCGGGAACCAGAGCCGTTTACAAAAGAGCCATTCATCAAAGAACCGTTTATTTCGCCCCCATCTCCCAATCAAGGAGCAGTGCTGAGTCCCCAAAGCTATCTTCCCCCGACTCGGGCTGTATCTTTTGAAGTCGCACTCAAAGGGCACTCGGCCTCCGCGATCGTTCCAGCTACCACCAGCAACGGCTCCAAGCAGCAGATCGCCCTGCCTCCTATAGCTAGGAGCATTGGTTAGCCGGTGGGGGCCGGAGCGAGGATGCAGGGGGAGGATAGGGGCGGTAATGGGTGAACATCAAGATAATAGCGACCAATTATTAACGATCGATTTACTGACAACCAATGATCAATGACCTACTACCGATGACAAATGTGTTTGCGATCGCGCTCAAGCAAAAGCAGTACAAAACCTATATCCTCTCCGACGAAACCGCTAACTCTACTCTAGAAGTTGTGCCGGAACGGGGTGGTATTGCCACTAGCTGGCTGGTTGAAGGCAAAGAAATCTTCTATTTGGACGCGGAACGGTTCGCCAATCCCGATCTAACTGTACGTGGCGGGATTCCCATCCTGTTTCCCATCTGCAGCAATCTCCCCGATAATACTTACACGCACAAGGGAGTGGAGCGTAAGCTCAAACAGCACGGCTTTGCTCGAGACTTGCCTTGGACAATAGGTGAACAAGTTACGGAGGGTTGCGCCGCTCTGACGCTGATTCTCGACAGCAGCGACAAGACGCTGGCTGTTTATCCGTTTGATTTCCAACTAGCCTTCACTTATCAGATTAAAGGCAATTCTTTGGAAATTTTTCAGCGATACACCAATCTGTCTGACGAACCCATGCCGTTTTCTAGTGGTTTGCACCCCTACTTTTTGGCGACGGACAAATCTAAGCTCCGCTTTGAGATTCCGGGGATGCAGTACAGAGATCAGAACACCCACACCAAGGGTTACTTCACTGGGGTTTTTGACCCGACGCTGGATGAAATTGATGTTTCCTTTGACGAACTCACTGGCCTGGCTGCTACTGTCACTGACGCGGCGACCGGCTTGCGGCTGACCGTCAGTTACAACTCCAGCTATGGGAAGTTGGTTTTCTGGATGGTGAAGGGCAAGGATTTTTACTGTTTGGAACCTTGGACTGCTCCTCGAAATGCCCTCAACACTGGCGAACACTTGATTTATTTGCCCCCGGGCGCGACTTGCGAGATGCTGGTTCGCATGACTGCAAATTTTATTTAAAAAAGACTTGCTATTTCAAATGAGGGGTGCTACTATTAGAAATTGTGTGCGGTAACAATGTTTTCGCGGGTCGCTAGCTCAGCGGTAGAGCATTCGGCTTTTAACCGATTGGTCTCGGGTTCAAATCCCGGGCGACCCATAAAAATTTGTGAGTTAAGAATTTTGAGTTTTGAGCTGAATGCTCGGAACTCAAAATTTTGTTTGTTGAACTTTTTAGTAAATCTGGAAAGATAGTGCGCGATCGGTCGCAAATTGTCTTAATATTATCGTAAGAATTGAGCTTGTCCAAAATTCACTGCCCAAAAATCACAAATAATTAGGAGGAATATCTATGGCGCTTGTACCTATGCGATTGCTGCTCGACCACGCGGCTGAAAATGGTTACGGCCTACCGGCTTACAACGTCAACAACATGGAGCAAATCCAAGCGATCATGCGCGCTGCTGACGAAACCAACAGCCCCGTGATTCTGCAAGCTTCTCGCGGCGCTCGCTCCTACGCTGGCGAAAATTTTCTGCGCCACTTGATTTTGGCAGCAGTTGAAACCTATCCTCACATTCCCATTTCCATGCACCAAGACCACGGCAATGCCCCCGGCACTTGCTATTCTGCCATGCGCCAAGGTTTCACCAGCGTGATGATGGACGGTTCTCTGGAAGCGGATGCTAAGACTCCCGCTAGCTACGAGTACAACGTTCAAGTTACTCGCGATGTGGTGAATGTTGCTCATTCGATCGGCGTTAGCGTTGAAGGCGAACTGGGTTGCTTGGGTTCTCTGGAAACAGGAATGGGCGAAGCAGAAGACGGCCACGGCTTTGAAGGTGCGCTTTCTCACGATCAGTTGCTGACAGATCCCGAACAAGCTGTTGATTTCGTTGAGCAAACTGGCGTTGATGCTCTAGCAGTCGCGATCGGCACTTCTCACGGCGCTTACAAGTTCACTCGCAAGCCGACTGGCGAAATTTTGGCAATCAGCCGCATTGAAGAAATTCACCGCCGCTTGCCGAATACTCACTTGGTAATGCACGGTTCTTCTTCTGTGCCCCAAGAATTGCTGGAAATCATCAACAACAACGGCGGCAAAATCCGCGAAACCTACGGCGTACCTGTGGAAGAAATCCAAAAGGGCATCAAGTGCGGCGTTCGTAAGATTAATATCGATACTGACAACCGTTTGGCGATTACCGCTGCGGTGCGCGAAGCTTTGTTCGCCAAGCCCGATGAGTTTGATCCCCGCCACTTCTTGAAGCCGTCGATCAAGTATATGCAGAAGGTTTGTAGCGATCGCTATAATTCTTTCGGTTGCGCCGGTCACGGTACAAAGATTAAGCAAGTATCTTTGGATGATTTTGCAGCTAAGTATGCTAAGGGCGAATTGAGCTCTTCTGCTAAGAAGACTGTAGCTGTTTAAGAATTTTAGGTTTTAGATTTTAGTTTTGTCTGAAGTCTAAAGTTTGGATTGCCGGGTAGCTTTGAAGTTGCCCGGTTTTTGTTTTTGGACACAAATCAATAGAAGTGATATCACATCCGGTAGCATAGGAATTATTCATCTCTCTGTTCTCTGACTCTGTGTTCTCTGTGTCCTCTGCGGTTTAATCATTCCAATTCAACCGGAATTCATATGATATTGAAAACTGCGATCGCTATAGCAGTAAACTGTTACGCATTTAAATTGAAAATTCGGGACAGGCTAGAAGCCCGTCCCACAATAGTTTTATGGATTTTTGACACACAGTTTAAATGTAAAACAGCTTATCCCTATTTTTGCTTACAATGAAGCTAATGTTCGTGGGAAATTCAACCGTTTGAATCAAAGGTGAACGAATGGCAAAGGTTATTGCAGTTACAGAAGCTATTAAAAGCCAAGAGGAGGCTGAATCAAGGTTGAATTTGAGCCGAACTGAGGATGAGGCTTTTTTTACAGAGTGGCAAACCCAATTGCCAAGTCTCAGCGATTCTGAACAGACTGCTTTGGATACGCTACGACGTAGATTGCTATATCATAGGGCTGATGGAGAATTGTTAGAAGGGGCAGTGACTTTGCTGGTGGCATCACCTTTGTTAGAATTGGCGGGATTCTACGATCCACCGTTTAGGATGAAGGTTGAAGCTGCGATCGAAATTGCGATCGATGATGGGGAAGAAACCCTGCGCGGACGAATTGATATCTTGATTTTGCCTTGGCAGCTTTGGGTAATGGTTTTGGAGTGTAAGAAGACTACGATTTCGACGCGATCGGCATTACCCCAAGCATTAGCATACATGATGGCAAATCCTGATTTGGATAAACCGAGATTTGGTATGTTGACGAATGGCGATGATGTGTTGTTTGTGAAACTCAGGGCTCAACCTACAGCCGAATACGGGTTATCGCGGGCATTTTCGATTTATACTGTGCGAAGTGAATTGCGATCGGCTTTTCAAGTCTTGAAGCATTTAGGGCAAGGTATTACTGCCGTCTAAGTTACGGTGAAGGTATTGCCTCAGTACAGGTGAAATCGTGTAAAAATTTGCTTGTTGTTCAATCAAGCAGCGCCGCGATAGAGATTGCAGCGCATTTAGCAAATCTGAAGCCGGAATTATGTCATTTTCTAGCAATTTTGCCCGGTTGATTGGCTGGCTTTCTTTCGCTAACAAGGAGATTACTTGTTTTTCTAGTTCGGATAGGCGATCGAACTGCTGCTGTAAAACATCTTTCAAATCTTCTGGCAACAATATCGTATCATTTGGTAATAACTCTGTCACGCCTCCACCCAAGTCTTGAATCAGAGTCGCCACGCTTTTTAACCATAGGGGATTGCCTTGGTAACGATGAATGAGAGTTTCACTGTTGTCGCTTTCTTCTAACCCATAATCTCTGAGAATTTCCCGTGCAGCGGCGATGTCTAAACCTTTGACTTGTAAGGTGCGAATGGAAGTATTTTGGTTTTTAACTTGAGTCACTTCTCTCAGTTGTTCCCAACCGATTAACATAAAGCAGCTTTGATGGGATAATTTTTCTATTTGTTTGAATAAAGAGCGATATTCTTCGGATTCTGGTTTATATTTTCCTGCCAATTCGCCGCTACAGAAAAGGTTGTGAACGTCATCTAAGACGATTAAACAGCGATGGTTTTGTAAATACTTAATCAGCGGTAAGCGTTTCTGGTTTGTTGGGGATGAATCTTGTTTTTCGGAATGGCAAAAAAGCTGTATTAGGTTAGATTGAAATTTTTCAAGGGTGGGGAATTCGTCTAGAGTGTACCAAACTGCGTACTCAAACTCGTCTTTAATTTGTTGTACGAGTTGTACTGCTAAGGTGGTTTTGCCGATACCGCTGATGCCGGTGAGGGTGATGAGGCGACAGTGTTGTTGTAGAATCCAGGTGGTGAGGGTGTGGAGTTCTGGAGTGCGATCGAAGAAATCACCCAACTCTGGCATTTCGCTTAAATCTTGATGTAGAGTTTTGGTTTGTTGTGGGTTAGATGTTTCCTGATTTGGTGGGTTTGAGTTTGGGATATTTGGTGGGTGTCTAGCTTGTCCGCAAATGTTGAAAATACTGCTCACTACAACATCTTGTGCAAAGTTTACAACATTAGAGTTTTGCAACCTCTCCATTGTGGAGCGAAAATTCGATTTACTGACTTTTTCCCCAAACTCCTCTGAAAGTATCTGCCATAATTCCGATCCGATTTCCCTGATGCGACTTTCAGAACAGTTAAAATCTTTAGCTATTTCTTTGTATGTCTCGCGTTGTAGAGTTCCCCGCAGTACCGCTTCCTGTAAATCGTCAAGGTGCTGACCTGTTTTCTCGAAAACTATGCGATCGGCGACATTTAACATTTCTTTAAGATTCATCTGGCAGGGAGATGCGAGAGTTTTGTGTATTGTAGCTCACAACTGCCAACATTTTCGTACATTTTCGTACATTTTATTACCTTTTTGTACAAAATTAGATTAAACAGAGTGAAATTGGCGACAAAGTGGCGACAAAATAGAACATTTTTTTTGTAGACAAACGTTGAAGATATAAAACAGAATAGAATAAGTATTTAAGAATAAATTCCTGCGTATTCTGTAAACAACGGATGGTTAGACATCAAAGTTTATAAGGTATCCAGGGTTGCCACAACAAGTATATGGAGGTAAGTGTCATGGAAATTGTGCAATTAGTATTCTATTTCCTTCTGGGTCTTCTCGCTCTCGCGGTTGGTATTTATTTCATTTTTTCTCCGTTTGCTTTGATTATTGGGTTATTTAACCCCCGTATAGTTCTTGACGATAAAAAACCGCAAACTCGAATGAGAGTTTTAAAACGTTATGGCGTTACCAGCGTTATTATTGTTGGGATTGGTTTGGGTACATTATCTTCTGCTACCGCTGAAGATAGCGCCTATAGGACAGACTATTCCGTCTCTTCTACAACATCCAGCTATGCACCCCAAATTCAAGAAACTACACTAGCTTCGACACCTGTTGAAACAGAAACTTGGATTAATGTGAGAGGTAATCGGGCGGTTCAAGTAGATAGTATTGAAACAATAGATCGAATTGCTCCTAATAGTTTTTTAAAGCCAGTAGAAGCACAAGGCGGTCAACTTGTTATGGTTGAGCTAAAAATTAAAAACACAGGACAAGAATCTGGTAGTATGGCATGGTCAAATTACCAGTTGATTGATAGCCTGGGGCGGAAATATGACGAGATTAATGACTTCTCAGAAACCTTCACTATTAAGGAATGGCTTAAGGGAAATGGCAGAGAAGAGTCTAGTAATCAGTTATTTCCAGGACAAATTATCGAGGCTGTTAAAATATTTCGCGTCGCCAGTGATGCTGCGGATTTTAAATTAACAGTTAATGGTAAGCAGATCGCCATTAACTAGCTTGCTTTTTTCGTAGCCCAAATGCTAATTGGACTCAGCCAAAGTTCAGTATAAGGATCGGCGATCGCCGTTTGAAGTTGAAGCGATAGGCGTTGATCGCCGAGTAAATACCAAAGCCAAATGTGGGTATCGAGTAAAAGTTTCATTCTAAAACTTCCCATAGTTCGGCGACAGGAGCAATTAAATCTCCTAATATTTCACCGCTTCCTTTCATGGCACCAAAAGTGGGGCGTGGAGCTTGGGTGGTCGCAGGATAGATAATCACTAATGGTTTCCCTTCATGGATGATGGTGAGGGGGGTTTTGGTACGTTCGACCTCTATAAGTAGAGTCTGGAGGGTTTGAGGTAATTCAGTCGTGGTAATTTGTGCCATTTGCTGACTTTTCCCAATCTTATTCTATTTCTACTATGATAATGCGAGGATTAGACGGAAAGCGATGCTTGAGTGAAAAAAGAGCGATCGCCCCTCACAGCAAATACCAAACACTACGATGATTCTACAGAGTGCGATCGCACATAATCATCATCCCTAATGTGCGATCGACCTCCGGCATCAATTCTCCACAAACCATCCGGCTGAAATTCGTTATCTGCGTCCAAGCAGACAGTAGCATTCTTGCCCAATTCCACCCCAGCCCACCTCTAATTTGATTGTGTGGTTCGCCGTGACTTCTGAATCTTAGCGATGATGCCACATAAAATATTTTTTAACTCTATTCAGTTAGCGATAAAAATTTAAGCAAACATAGCATCGGGGGGGCGAGTTTGGCAGCACTAAACTCGCTCCTAATATAAATTATAGCTAAATTCTTCCCTTCAACCTTCTCCTTCTTCCTTCGCGTCCTTCACGTCTTCGCGGTTCATTTCTAACACAAATACCCCATCCAAGCCGGCAAAACCTCCGGCGAACCGTACCACTTCCCCGGAGAACGAGGCGAATGCCAAACCCCCTCCAACACCAGATTTTCTGCCCCATCCAAAACAGCAGCTTCCACCGGCGTAATTCCATCTCCCCAAGTTTCCCCCTTCCCCACAGTCAACTCATAACTTTTATAAGCCAGCCAAGTCCCAAAACCGCGCTTGCCAAAAACAGCCTTCCCAGCAGCGCACACATAGCGCACCTGCGGGTGAAAAGCCCCCGGATAGTGAATTTTGACAAAATCTAGATTTTTGCGCGTCCAGCGCTCTTGAGAGACGTGCGGCGTGCCTAAAGTGATTAAAGTATTCACATAAGGGTGAGCTTCCCACAAACCCGCATCCTCAAGCACGTCGCCGTGAATGGTGTAAGGCTTTTCGCCCAAATAGATGCGAGAAATCCAGCCGCCGGCGGAATGACCAAGAATTTCTTGATGGTACCCGCCACGCGATCGATCCGTGGAATCAATCCAAAATCTCAAATCTCAAATCCTCAAGCCCCCGAATTGATCCGTGGGGTCAATCTAAAATCTAAAATCTAAAATCTAAAATCGAATGACCGACGAGATTGATCTGCCGAACGCCGTATTGCTGTAACATTTGTTTGACCGTGCGATCGAGCTGTCGCAAAATTGGCACCATCGACCGCCCACCAAAAGTCGGCAACCAATCTCCCTTGCCCAGAGGCACTGTTACTGTTGGGAAACCTCGATCGACCAGAGATTTTTCTAATTCGCGATAGTCGGAAGCAGCAGCAAAATATCCTGGTAAAATCACGGTTGGTAATGGCATTGTCAATTTTAGATTTTAGATTTTAGATTTTAGATTTTGCGGCCGGAGTGCTACGATCTGTTTTTCAAGTTCAAAGACGCTTGCCAAAGCATCCTTTGGATTGTTAACATCTGCCGCTCGTTAAACCTTTTGCTTAGGGAATATCTACTTCTATGGCTCGCGAGCCGATTCAAACATGGTATTTTACCCTAGTTGTCGTTCACTTAGAAGACCGTTTTCTACTGGTACAAGAGCGCAAGTACGAGCAGCAGTGGTATCTCCCAGCAGGGCGAGTGGAAAAAGGAGAGACTTTGCTCGAAGCTGCTATGCGTAATACCTTTGAGGAAGCGGGCATTTCCATCATCGTTGAGGGAATTCTCCGGGTAGAGCACACAGTCATGCCTAGGGGCAATGTGCGCCTCCGAGTCATTTTTGTGGCTCGTCCACAAGATAAGACGCCGCCCAAGAGTAAGCCGGATGAGCATACTTTGTGCGCGGGCTGGTATTCTCTCAAGGAATTAGACCAGTTGTCTCTACGGGGAGAGGAAGTGCGGGAAATGTTTCAATATATGGCAAGCGGCGCTCCAATTTATCCCATCGACTTGCTCACCATCGAGGGAGCTCCTTTTAAAAATTACCGCTATCGCTGGTGAATCCATCGATTTTGGATTTTGGATTTTGGATTTTGGATTTGAGACTTCGGCGTGAGTGCGATCGCCCTTACGATTTTAGATTTACTTGCAGCGCAGTGAATCAGGGAGCAGGAACTTTAATTTACAATTTGTAGAATCGACCCTGACGCTAGTGTCGGGGGCTTGTACTCATTTTGGGGCGGGGCTACCGAGTGACTGCGGGCTGGGCTGACAGCCACTCGATCAGTTTTTTGATGGCGTAACCGAATTGGAAACGCCGATCCATCGAACTTGTCGATCGTGTTTAATAAATTTGGTTCAGTTTCGGGCCCATGAATTTTCATCAAGGTTGATCGGGCAACTTCGAGGGCGATCGTGCTAAAATTATACCTTTGAATTCCCAACCTCTCCTCATTAAAACGAATTCACACTCAATCACAACCACAACAATATAAATTACCAATCCCTCAATCTAACAATCTCCCAATCTAACAATCTCCCAATCCCCCAATCCCCCAATCTAAAATCTAAAATCTAAAATCTAAAATTTAAATGACTGACTCTTCCTCCCTAGCCAACACCCTTTCCGAACCGCTGCGCCAGCCTTTTTGGTGGGCAGCCCTAGCTTCTGTGGGCCTGCACGGAGTCCTCGGAGCAACCGCCCCGACGCTCTCAAACATACTTTATGGTGGAAATTCCTCAAAAAATATCCCCGGTTCTGTCGGCTTAGTAGAACTAACTCCCGCAGAAGTCAGCCGCCTGCCACAAACCATACCACCGAAACCGTCTAATACGCGATTTACGCCATTTACGATCGCACCAGTTCCCCTTCCACCAGCGCCAAAGTTAGCCCCACCCTTGCCCCCCGCACCTGATACCATCAACTTGCCCGCCATGCCGCCGGGAATGCCCCCTCCTGGATTCTTTTCCCCTCTCCCTCCTTCCCCTCTCCCGCCCTTCACGGCCCCAACAGCCCCGCCACCTCCCACAACTCCATCCCCAATAGTCAGAGCCCCCTCCCAGCCAATACCCACTTTCGTCCCACCCGTACCTCCCAGCGGTTTCCTTTTCCCACCTTTACCTGGTAATTTCGATCGCAATATCCCGCCACCACCATCGCTGAATGAAGCGCCCCAGATTCCCGGCGGCGGCTCGGAAGATGAAGCAGAAGCGCTCAAAAGGATTATAGCCAGTAGAGGCGGACTGCCACTATTTCCAGACGGAGCTCCAGTCTTTACCCCGGAATTCCCAATTGGCAGGAATGTGGGACCCGATGGAGTACCAAAATTGACTCAAAAAGATCCCAATAAAAGGACTCTCATCGCAGAAACTCAGTCCGGTCAACCGGGTTCAAACTTACCCACCGACAGAGAGACACTGCTGGCGGCTGGAGAGACCTATGTTGCTTTGTTTGAGAAATTCAAAAAGGCTTATCCTGACTTGGAAATGACAGGCCCGACTCCTGTGCCTGTGCCTTATCCCGTAACAGCTTGCTCACAAAAACTCCAAGGAAGAGCAGTTTTTGGAGCAGTTGTCAGCCCTCAAGGCTTGCTCAAGGCCGAGCCACAGCCGATCGTCCCCACGGGTTACGGTATTCTCGATAATGCGGCTAAAATTGCGATTATTAGCCCTTCTCTAACATTTGAAGCAGCCAGCACGCACAAGCTTTACCAACTGGATGTCGAGTTTAAGTACGACGAAAAAGTTTGTAGTGGCATTCCTGTCACCCCAACCAGGCCCAACCCACCAGGCCAGCAGCCGCCAGCGCCCGCCCCCACAGCGCCCAGCAGACCAACAGGCCAGCCGCCCTCCCCAGCGCCTACTGAAGTGCAACCGCAGTTTGAGAAGCCGCCGGCCCCCTCAAACAAACCGCAGCCAGGGGCCCAACCGTCGCCGCCTGCACCCAAGCCTGCGGCTCAACCGTCGCCATCGCCTGAACCGAAACCCGCCGGGGAACAGTCGCCTTCTCCTCAACCGGAACCCGCCGAAGAGTCCCCGCAGCCCGAAGCTGCACCATCTCCTGCCGCCGAAGAGTCTCCGCAGCCGGAAGCCGCACCATCTCCTGCCGCCGAAGAGTCTCCGCAGCCGGAAGCTGCACCATCTCCTGCCGCCGAAGAGTCTCCGCAGCCGGAAGCTGCACCATCTCCTGCCCCGGAAGTGTCGCCGTCACCGTCGCCGGAAGCAGCGCCATCTCCTGCTGCCGAAGTGTCGCCGTCACCATCGCCGGAAGCAGCGCCATCTCCTGCGGCTACCGAAAATTAATTGGGCATCGCTAATTGGCAATCGGTATTGTAAAACTTCGTTGAGTTTATAAGCAATTATAAACAATAGTAGTTAGTAGTTAGTAGGGTGCGTCAGCTTGAATATTTGTAGCTTCTCAAACGAATTTCTACTTGCTGACGCACCCTACTTTATCAACTAAGAACGAAGTTGTTTTTCGTCCGCCTGACCAGGCTTGGGACGATTGAAGTTTGGACTACAAAGCTAATTATCTATTTCCCTTAACCTCTCAATTGTATTGAACTTTATACATTTGAAATAAGTCGCCGCTTTGCTTTTTTACTACCTTAGCGCCTGCAGCTTTAATCATTTTTTCCCAATCTTCTATTGTCTCTAAAAATACTTCGCCGGCTCGATAAGTTTCCAAAATTGCCCAATCTTCTGCTAAAGGAGCATTGGGGTTGAGGACATCAAAAACAAAATGACCGCCCGGTTTTAGTACCCGCTTTACTTCTCCCATGACAATATTCCAATAGTCTATGGGATAGTAACAGCTAAAGCCTGTAGCGAGGCATAAATCGAACTGAGCCTCCTCGTAATTTAACTGGTGAGCGGGAGCCCATTCTACGCCTTTGAACAGCTTAGAATTGAGCTGAGGGCCGCGAGCGTTTAAGGCGTCTCGCGCTGCGCTGCTGATTTCTTGACCGTAAAAATAGGCTTCCCAATCCCGCCAAGGGTAGATGAGAAAGCTGACTCCGCAGCCTATGTCTAAACAGCGCTGATTTTTTTGAGGTTTGGCAATTTTCCAGAAGGGAGAAACTGTTTTTGCTTGGAGAGTTCCTGCGACTGATTCTAGGAAAATCGGCATTGCTTCGACTTCTTCGGGTAAGGCGAAAGCTTCTCCTCGGTATTCGCGATCGAACCGGGCAGCAACCTGCGATAGTAAAACTTGCCAGCTATCTGATTTGCCTTTGGCAAACCAAGTTTGCTCGCTTGTACTTGCTGGGCGTTCGGACTTTTTAGACATTCTTGAATTACCTTTTAGAAGCTTTGAGAGCTTTTGTAAAGTTTTGGCGGTAAGGCTTATTAAAAATTAACGCGGGCCAGAGCAGGGAGAGCTTCAGGCGATTTGCAAAACTTCGATCGAAGTTAGTGCGATCGAACCCATTCCAAAATTTCCAAATACCGCCACCGTAAGCGATCAGCAATGCCAAGCTAATTAACGTACTCATTTAAAAAACCCCTAAGCAATGGATAGGATTTTGGGTCAGCTAGTCAAAGCGCTACCCTTAATCTATCATTTATCAGACGCCAAGGCACACCGATAGCTGTAGTAATTCCACCTTCCGAAAGAGACTGCAAAATCCCCGCTGGCCACAAACTTAAAAATAACACCCCCGAAATAGCTTTCACCGAGCAAGCAAGAAGGGACTTCTGGTAAAAGTCGATCGTTCTGAGGACTTATACCATTTTAGATGGAAGAATTTAAGAATTAAAGAATTGGGAATGACTGATGAGATAAGGGTTTAGAGCACGGGCCTACAGTTGCATTCTGTTTTTTAACTGGTATTACCTCACATCTTGCACCATTCTCAAGAACAGGCAAGATGCCTGTTCCACAAGAAAATCTACTCTTTGTGGAACAGGCATCTTGCCTGTTCCTAAAAGGCTAATTGAGAATGGTGCAAGATATAAGTATCACCCAACATCCCCTACAAATCCGAGCTCGACCGGGGGAGTGGTGCGATGCCGCAAGTTCTAATTCGGTTGAAATCGGTTGCTGTTGGGGGACGGCCTGGCCGAACGGGATTTACCAGACGTGTCACTACTCGAAGATAATTAACTAAGAACTGATAGCTCGCGGCCGACGAATTACAGCAGGCAAACTTTTTCTAGCGGACAATAGCGGTAGAGAGCTTTTTAAGCAAGGAGGATTTTATGCGTGCAGTGCTGATGGCTGGGGGATCGGGAACTAGGCTCAGACCCCTGACGTGCGATTTGCCCAAACCGATGGTGCCGATTCTGAATCGCCCGATCGCAGAACACATTATTAATTTGCTAAAAAGGCATCAGATTACGGAAATTATTGCGACGCTGCACTACCTTCCCGATGTCATGCGCGAATATTTTACTGACGGGGCAGAGTTTGGCGTTCAAATGACTTACGCTGTGGAGGAAGACCAACCGCTGGGTACGGCTGGTTGCGTCAAAAATATTGCTGAACTGCTCGATCGCACTTTTTTGGTCATCAGCGGCGACAGCATCACAGACTTCGACTTAACCGCAGCAATCAAATTTCACCGTAGCCAGCAATCCAAAGCCACGTTAATTTTAACTCGCGTTCCCAACCCGATGGAATTCGGGGTCGTGATTACCGAGGAAAATTACCGCATCAGTCGCTTTCTGGAAAAGCCTTCTAGCAGCGAAATTTTCTCCGATACTATCAATACCGGCATTTATATTTTAGAACCCGAAGTCTTGGATTACCTGCCGGTAAATCAGGAGTGCGACTTCTCGAAAGACTTGTTTCCCCTGCTACTGGAAAAAAACGAGCCGATGTACGGCTACATCGCCGAGGGTTACTGGTGCGATGTCGGCCAGCTAGATGTTTACCGGGAATCTCAGTACGACGCGCTGCGGGCCAAGGTTAAACTGGATTTGAGCTACTACAACGAAGTTCGATCGGGACTTTGGGTAGGTCAGAATACTTTTATTGACGATAGCGCGATCGTCGAAGTACCGGCCATGATCGGCAACAATTGCCGAATTGGAGCCCGAGTTAAAATCGATGCAGGTACTGTGATCGGAGATAACGTGACTGTGGGGGCCGACGCTAATCTCAAACGTCCCATCGTCTGGAACGGAGCAATTGTCGGTGAAGACGCTCATCTTAGGGCCTGCGTGATTTGCCGGAGTACCCGCGTAGACAGGCGCGCTCACGTCCTCGAAGGTGCTGTCGTCGGTTCAATGTCCATCGTGGGAGAAGAAGCACAAGTGGGGCCGAGCGTGCGCGTCTGGCCGAGCAAAAATATTGAATCCGGCGCTCTGTTAAATCAAAATTTAATTTGGGGAGAACAAGCTAAGCGGAATTTGTTCGGTCAGCGTGGCGTTCAAGGACTGGCAAATGTGGATGTTACCCCGGAATTTGCAGTGAAATTGGGCGCGGCTTATGGCTCGACTTTAAAACCGGGGACTGCGGTATCGGTTTCTCGTGACCAGCGGAGCATTTCGCGGATGGTTTCGAGGTCTTTGATTGCGGGTTTGATGTCGGTGGGAATTAATGTGATCAATTTGGAATCGACGGCAATTCCGATCGCGCGCACGGTTTCGTCTACGATATCAATTGCTGGCGGCATTCATGTTCGCATTTCGCCCGATCGCTCCGACCACATTTTAATTGAATTCTTCGATATCAAAGGCATCAATATTACAAAAGGAGCTGAGAAAAAAATCGAGGGGGCTTATTTTAAGGAAGATTTGCGGCGAGCTCTAATTCCCGAAATTGGAGAGATGACGTACTTTAACCAAGCTCTCGATGTTTACAACCGCATTTTTGAGCGGCAGATGAATGTTGAGGCAATACGCTACAGCAATTCTAAGGTGGTAATCGATTACGTTTACGCGGTTTCTGGAGCAATTCTGCCCCAAATGCTTGCCAAGTTCGGCTGCGATGCGGTGGTTCTCAATGCCAGTCTCAAACAGACTTCTCTAAGCAACGGGGAACGGGAATATTTGCTCGACCAACTTGGCCGGGTGGTGAAAGCACTCAGCGCTAATTTTGGAGTGCAGGTATCGGCTAACGGCGAACAGCTCATTTTGGTAGATGAGTCTGGGATAGCGATTCGTGGGGAAATGCTGACGGCGTTGATGGTAAATTTGATGCTGACTTCTCATCCCAAAGGTACAGTAGTAGTGCCGGTTCATGCGTCTTCTGCGGTGGAGGCGATCGCCCGACGCTATCAAAGCAAGGTAATCCGCACGAAGGCGAACCCAACTGCTTTGATGGAAGCCGCTAACAGGAACCCGAATGTGGTTTTGGGCGGCAGCGGCCTTATGGGTTTTATTTTCCCGCAGTTGCATCCCGGATTTGACGGAATGTTCTGCATTGCTAAAGTGATAGAAATGATGACGATTCAGGAGCGATCGCTCGGACAGATCAAGGCGGAACTTCCCCGCATCACCCACCGCAGTTACAGCGTCCGCTGTCCTTGGACTATCAAGGGTTCGCTGATGCGACATTTAGTAGAAACTCATTCGCCCGATCGTTTAGAATTATTAGATGGAGTGAAGATTTTTAACTACAGCGACGACAATTGGGTATTAGTTTTACCCGATGCTAGTGAACCGACCGTTCATATCTTCGCCAACAGTGAGGATCGAGATTGGGTATCTGAAACGTTGAAGGAGTACCGCGCCCTCGTTCACGATTTTGTCAGTCAAGCCGAGGCGGCGGTTCTCCAAGATAAATTTGGTAACGTGTAATCGGGAATTGGGCCTTGGGCATTGGCAATGGGGAATTGGTAATGCAAAAGTAAAAAATAAAATGCGTTATTTTAAGTTTTACCTTTTTACTTGAAAGTTCATGCCCAATTCCCAATCCCGAAGTCCCTGCGCGGGCCAATTCCCAATTCCCGATGCCCAATTCCCGATGCCCAATTCCCAATTCCCAATTCCCAATTCCCAATTCCCAATTACGCACAGATAACAGATGAATAGCTGCATTTTGATGGCGGAAATAATTCAACAACCGCAACTCCGTTATACTCCTGACAATCAACTTCAAATCGCTGAGATGTTGGTGCAGTTTCCTGGCCCAAAACCAGAAGATCCCCCCGAACATTTGAAAGTGATAGGATGGGGAAATTTTGCTCAAGAAATTCACGAGAAATATCACGAGGGCGATCGCGTGATTATTGAGGGGCGGCTGAGCATGAATACGATCGAAAGAGATGGTATTAAAGAAAAGCGCGCTGAACTGACAGCTCAAAGGATTTACAGTGTAGGCGCCGATGCCATGAGTTCGGCTCCCCCAGCTAGAACCGCCCCGGAACCGGCTCAAATTCGCGACACCGCCCCGGCTAATGTGCCAAGCAATGTAGTACCTTTAGGCTCGCGGAACCGCAGTTCTAATAGCGCTCCAAGCGGCCCTAATCGCACGTCTAGTTCGGATTGGAACTCCCATCAGTCGTCTAATTCTGAGTCCGATCGCCAGTCGGGTTCGTCTAACGAACCGGAAAATCCCGATTACGATCCGATTCCATTTTAAAAATTAGGGTGCATCACTTGACGAGCGATCGCAAAACTTCGCAGTTCGATCGAAAGTGACGCACCTTAATTTAAGAGCGATTCCCTACGGGATAGCTTCGCTCGCGCGTACTTCAGGAAAAAAATGGGCGATCCAATTTGGCTGAACTACGAGCTAAATTGCAAATTTTACAGCTCGATCGTCACAACTTTTTTCTTGCTTTTTTCGTCGCGCAGCACGACTGTATTGTAGGGTGATGTATCCGTCCCCAGCGGAATTGGCAGCTTAAAGCTGCCGCTCTTATGCTTAAGTTCGCCTAAATCAATGCTTTTCGTTATATTGCCATCTGTTGCCAGATAAGCGGTAAGTTCGCCTTTATAATCTTCAATCAAAAAGTCTCTGAAGAAAACGACTTCCCCAGCCTCGGCATCGATAGCAAGGATGACCGTACCGCTAAACGTTGCGCCTTTTTCTTCTTCATCAACCGTCGCCATTTTAATTTCCGAGGGGTCTTGACCGGACATATCTGCCATAAATTTTTTCTCCTGAACTGAGCGCAATAATTAACAAGAATCATACCTGACGCTACGGGGGATCGCAAAACTCTTAGGACGTATTTCTGCATCTGTCTTGCTTCTGTCTGAGGTTAGAGAAGCCCGCGATCGCGCATTATACCCCCAAGTCTCGCAAACACCGCCGCGCTAATTCGATTCGATATTTAGCATCCTTACTCTGGAGTTTTTAAGGAGCGCGAATTAAATAACTTACAATTTTAATTGTTATTGTGGGATGGGCGTCCCGCCCGTCCTTTTTGGATGGGCCCGACGCCCATCCCACAAACTTGTGGAAGTTATTTAATTATCATTCCTAAGTGATTGGGTCGAGAATTAAGCCTGATGTTTTTGATAATTTAAGAGCGATCGCACTTGGCTCAATAAAGGGCGATCGCCCTTAAAGATTATTCTTTCCAGTAACGGGTTAAAATCCGCATTATTTCACCTGCTAGAGGGGACGGTAAAGGCGGACTCCATTCCCCAACTTCTGCAAAACCCAAGACGTGAAGTAAATTGATGATGCTTTCTACTCCTTTGGGAATCCCGCAAATCAACAATCGGATCGGTTGTTTGCCGATGGGTGCGTCGGGAATTTCTTCGCGCAGGAGTTCGGGAACTGACTTTGGCTGTGATATCATAAGTTTTAACTAGACAATAGTCGGAGAGCGATCGCCCTTGAGTTTTCGAGGCCAAGGGGCGATCGCTTTTCCGTTTGTACATCCTCAGCATAGTTCATTTTCTGAATTTAGTCAACTGCCAAGCTCAAATAATTTACCGTAGCGGTTAATTAAAGGATAGTGAAGGTTGCGGGATGGTAACATCAGCTTGCAAAGTCCAGGCTATTAATTGAGCGTCAACAGTGGTCATCCGTTGGAAATTGGCAGTTGTAATGGCCGAGCGAAATATCAGCAACAAAGAGTTGGCTGCTTTGGTGGGGATGCACCCAACTTCGTTTTCGAGACTCAAAACCCGCCGTCGCCTCACGAGAATTGACGAATCCACTCTCAATGCTCTGTGCAAAGCACTAAACTGCCAACCGGGCGATTTAATGGTGTATGAGGAAGACCAGCCCGATCGCACTTAACAAACCGACTGCGATCGTTCGTAGTAAGGTGGACAGCGACGCACCCTACACATTCGTGAAGCGAAGCTATCCCGTAGGGAATCGCACAATTTCCACTGCAAAAACGCGAGCAAACTCAGCGACAAGGATCGATCGCACTCGATCGACCTCAATTCCGGGGATAAACTGCTCTAAACTGCCAACAGGTTTATCTGGAATCCCGCAAGGTACAATTTGCCCAAAGCCTGCGAGATCGGGACAAACATTTAAAGCAAAACCGTGCATCGTAATCCAGCGGCTGACTTTAATGCCGATCGCACCTACCTTGCACCCATCCACCCAAACCCCAGTCATACCGGGAACCCGCGAACCCTTCAACCCCAAAACTTCCAGCACCCCCAGCAGCACTTCCTCCAACTGCCGCAAATACCAGTGCAAATCAGGCTGGTGACGGCGCAAATTTAAAATCGGATAGCCCACCAATTGGCCCGGACAGTGGTAAGTCACCTCGCCGCCCCGCTCAACTCGGTGAAGTTCCGCCCCAGTTTGGCTTGGGTCAAATTTCAGAAATTCCAGCTTTGCTCCCAGTCCCAAAGTGTAAACCGGCGGATGTTCCAGCAAAATCAGGACATCTGGCAAATCAGGCTTGTCGCGGCGTTCTTGCACGAGTTTTTGCTGGATTTCCCAAGCTTGGGAGTAGGGAACTTGTCCCCAATCGAGGAGCAAGCAGGGTTGTGCATTTAGTGGTTGATGGATTAGAGGAGAAACCATGCAAAAAATCAATAGTATTTTTACGGAATATTGGCCCAGCTTAAATCAAGAATTGTCAACATATAATAAAAGATTTGGAAGATAAGTGTTTTCGAGAATACATAGTGCTACTGTATAAAATATACCGAAGTTACAGAAGGGAGGGAGCTCTATGAAGCTTGTTATCCAGGGTAAAAATATAGAAATCACCGATGCGATTCGCGAGTACGTCAATCAAAAGGTGGAAAAGGCAGTTAGCCATTTTCAAACTTTGACGACAGAAGTGGACATACATCTATCGGTGGCTCGTAACCCCAGGATCAATCCTAAGCAGACTGCTGAGGTGACAATTTATGCTAACGGCAGCGTGATTCGGGCTGAAGAAAGCACGGAAAGCCTGTATGCCAGCATAGATTTGGTTGCCGACAAGATAGCTCGTCAACTGCGGAAATTCAAGGAAAAACGTCACGACAACAAAATCCAGAGTAGTGCCAAAACGGTTACGGTAGTTGAGGAACATCCTGTAGTAGCGGATCTGATTGGCGATCGAACTCCCGAACTTCCTGCTGAGGTGGTACGGACTAAGTATTTTGCTATGCCTCCAATGACTGTGCAACAAGCTTTGGAACAATTGCAGATTATCGATCACGATTTCTATATGTTCCGTAATGCGGAAACAGACGAAATTAACGTACTCTACGAACGCAAGACTCACGGTGGCTATGGAGTTATCCAACCCCGGCACAGCAACGGTAACGGTAATAGCAAAAATGGCAAAACTGCCGAAAGCGCTACATCTGAAAAATCGAGTGTTGCAAAAAGCTAGATAATTGCTAAGTGCTAATTGTTAATGGCTGCAAGTCGTTAGCAAAAAAGGACTAAAGTCCTTACTACGAACCACGAGTTTTTAGTAAGAACTTTAGTCCTTTCTTGGTTTTTTAGAGAATCAGGACTGAGGTGTTCACTACGAACAAGTGGTAAAATCTGTCTTTACCAGCTAGCTGTATCTCGCGACTAAATCTTTCGCTGCTTGTCGGTGTTTTTCTACCAAACTCGGCGGGGAAAGCACTTGGGGGCTATCCATATATCTTTGCACCCACACACTGAATTCGTTCAGGGAGGGATGGGGCAAATTTATCTAATAATTAACATACAGCAGCTTGCCAAAACTGTCCCTCGGCCCTTCCTTAATTTTTTGTCGCGGGTGTCGCCGATCTCCCTCTAGACTCCTTGCGCTGCCTGGGGTGTAGAATGGAGGTGAAACTAATTGAATGGAATGTATGCGGAAGTTAGTTTTCTCAGATACAGAAATGTTTTATCGTGAGCTAAAGACAGCCTTGGAGCAAGGTGAGCAAGTTGAAGTTATTACAGACTACGAGCGATATTCAGACCTTCCAGAGAAGTTAAAAACCATTTTTGAGTTACACAAGAACAAATCGGGAGAGTGGGTAAATATAGCTACAGGCGCATTCATCCCTTCTTCTGCTGGGGTTACTGCGCTTAACTACTCTGCCCTCTATATTTTTGCTTATGCAGCAGGTGCAGGTGCTCTTGGATTCATAGTTGGTGGTCCTGTTGGAGCAGCAGTTGGCGCTGGTATCGGAGCCTTAGCTGGAACTGTTGCTGTTGCGACATCAAGCGGAAGGCATCATGTAGATATAGAAATTGAGGCGAATGGTAAACTCCGGCTTAAGATTAGCCCAATCGATTGAACAACGTGACACTCCCCACTCGCTGGGGAAACTAATTGAATGGAAAGTTTGTTAACTCTGGGGTCAAGTTTGATAATCTGTGTTGGTGCTCCCCACTGGCTGGGGAAACTAATTGAATGGAAACTGACCTGCATCGGCGCAATGGTCGCACCAAATTTGTTGGCCCAACTCCCCACTCGCTGGCGAAACTAATTGAATGGAAACGCGCGGCCTGCACTGCGATTTTCGCGCCAATATCGCAGAAACCGGGTTTTTTAGCTAATCTGCTAGATAGCAAATCATTTTCGTAAAAAAACCCGGTTTCTGGCCACCCGCGCGCCACCTAACTTTTAATAGCTTCCAAAGTTTTGAGTGCTTCTGCAACGTGTGCTTTGAAGTCTAACATGGAGTCAAAAATATGCTTGACAACGCCTTCTTTGTCAATGACATAAGTTACTCTACCGGGCATAATCCACAGTGTAGCTGGAACTCCATATAATTGCCGAACTTTGTTGCCAGTATCGCTCAGCAGTGTAAAGGGTAGCTGATATTTGGTGGCAAATTGCTGGTGCGATTGTTGCGAATCTTCGCTAATTCCTATGACTTCTGCGCCTGCGTCTTTGAAGACTTCGTAGCTATCTCGAAAAGCGCAAGCTTGAGTCGTGCATCCGGGTGTGTCGTCTTTGGGGTAAAAGTAGACTATGACGTTTTTTTTACCTTTAAAATCTTTGAGGCTGACTGATGTGCCAGTTTGAGATGGTAAGGTAAAATCGGGTGCGGTGTCTCCTACTTTGACGGTCATGTTTTTTTAACTTAGTAGATGTGTTGGCGTGAAATTTTAACTTTTGTTATTGTACTGTTTTTTTGAGCAATAGTTCGCAGTTGCGATCGCCCGATTCGGGAGTATCTGAGATGTTGCACCATTCTCAATAAGCTTTTTATGAACAGGCAAGATGCCTGTTCCACAAGAAAATTCACTCTTTGTGGAACAGGCATCTTGCCTGTTAAGGGCCTGTTATACAAGAAAATTCACTCTTTGTGGAACAGGCATCTTGCCTGTTAAGCGAGAATTGTGCAAGATGTGAGTTACTACAAAGTTATTTGTTATCTGCCTTTGGTTAAATTTTTTAATTCCCGCCAGATTGGAGGAAGTTGGCCGGAGTTTGTGCGGGGCTGGGTGAGGATTCCTTGAGTGGGACTGAACAGCAATGATAGCACAAATAATCCCGATGCAACTAAAACTATTGCGGGGCCGGATGGCAAGTTATAGAAGTAGCTGAGATACATTCCGCTAATGCTGGAAATAACTCCGATTATTGCGCCTAAAATCATGACTTGGTGCAGGCGAGTGACTAGGAGATAGGCGGTACTTGCGGGTGTAATTAATAGGGACAAGACTAGCACTACGCCCACGGCTTTGAGGCTGGCAACTATGGTGAGGGCGATGAGTACCATCAGTCCGAAGTTGAGCAGGTTTACTGGCAAACCTGTGGCTTGCGCTCCTAATGGATCGAATGTGTAAAATAGCAGTTCTTTGTAAAAGAATACTACAACTAATAAGACTACGGCGACTATGACGGCTGTGTCGATCGCATCTTCGACTGTAACGCCGAGGATGTTGCCGAAAAGAAAGTGGTTGAGGTCGATTTTGTTGTCTTTTTGGACGATCGTAATTAGGGTGATGCCGAGGGCGAAGAAGGCTGAAAATACGATGCCCATTGCGGCGTCTTCTTTGATTGTCGATCGAGCTTTGATCCAAGCTATGATTACTGTACTCAAAACTCCGGCAATGAAAGCGCCGATAAAGATATTTCCTCCGAGGATAAAGGCGATCGCCAATCCGGGCAAAACCGAGTGGCTGATGGCGTCTCCGAGCAAGGCCAGCCGCTGTACCATTAGGTAGCTGCCGACGATCGCGCAGACGATGCCGACGAGAATGGCAATTATGAGCGATCGCTGCATGAATCCGTACTGCAACGGCTCAATTAAGGTTTGTATCATAAAATTATCAAATCAAAGTTAACTAATGACTAACAACCAAAGCAACCCGGTTCGATCTGAGATGTTGCACCATTCTCAATAAGCTTTTTAGGAACAGGCAAGATGCCTGTTCCACAAAGAGTGAATTTTCTTGTGGAACAGGCATCTTGCCTGTTCTTGAGAATAGTGCAAGATGTGAGTTCGATCCGAGATTTATCGTTGCCCAATTCAAGATTATCAAAAAAACCGCGTTCAAGAGTGTAACTCCTAGATTAATGACCAAGAATTTCTTGATGGTACCCGCCACGTGATTTATCCGTGGAATCCCAAATCGAAAATCGAAAATCCTCAAGCCCCCGCATTTATCCGCGGGGTCAATCTAAAATCTAAAATCTAAAATCTAAAATCTAAAATCGATTGAGGGCTGGCTAATTAAGCTGCTTGTCCGGCAAAGAACATTACTTGTCCGCCGTAGGCGCGGTAAAGGTTTTCTTTTGTTAGCACTTCTTGGCGGGAACCAGCGGCAATCAGTTCTGTATTTAACAAAATTAAATCGTCAAAATTGGTGATTGATTCGCCTAAGTCGTGGTTGACTACTAAGACGATTTTCCCGGCATTTGCTAGCTGGTGGAATATCTCGAAAATGATATTTTGAGTTTTTTGGTCAACGCCGACAAACGGCTCGTCAAAGCAGAAAATAGCGGCTTCTTGGGCTAAGGCTCTAGCTAGAAATACTCGCTGTTGCTGTCCGCCAGAAAGTTGTCCGATCGGTCTGTCTTTGTAAGCACTCATGCCTACTCTTTCTAAGGCATCGGCAGCGGTGCGGCGGCTAGCTGCGGAGAAGCGGCGAAACCATCCGGCTTTTCTGACTCTTCCCATCATCACGACATCCCAAACGGTGGCGGGATAGTTCCAGTCAATTTGCGATCGCTGGGGCACGTAGGCTACTGTTTCGAGTCGATCGGCGATCGCTTCTTCGCCCCAGGTAACAGTGCCGCGATCGGCGGGAATTAAGCCCAACATTGCTTTGATTAGGGTGCTTTTGCCGGCACCGTTGGGGCCAATAATACCCGTCAGCCTTCCCGGTTTGACGGAAAGATTGATATCTCTGAGTGCCTCTACCGTGCGGTAGTTTACTGCTAAGTGCTTAACAGCGATAATTTCAGTGTCGGTAGCGCTGTCTTTGAGGTGGCAAACCATTTTAGACCAAGGATTCTCGTTGGGGAAGGCGGCGGTATTCATGGCGGTGAGTCTATCTCCTTTTTATTAAGTTTACTGTAAAAATGAAAAGAATATGAAATCATCGGTAAATAGGAATAATCTGGAACGCACGAGAGGTAGATAATGCGACAGTGCCAGCTCGAAACCCCTCAAACCATAGGTTTGGTGGCGAAAATCTCAAGTCGGTTAAAACTGATATCTTCCATCCTTCTCAATAACAGGCAAGATGCCTGTTCCACAAAGAGTGAGTTTTCTTGTGGGGTGGGCATCCTGCCCGTCAAGAACGGGCAAGATGCCCGTTCCACGAGTGAGTTTTCTTGTGGAACAGGCATCTTGCCTGTTCCTAAGCAAGTTATTGAGAATGGTGTCAGATGTGACTTAAAACTGATATCTTCCACCCTTCTCAAGAACGGGCAAGATGCCCGTTCCACAAAGAATGAGTTTTCTTGTGGGGTGGGCATCCTGCCCGTCAAGAACGGGCAAGATGCCCGTTCCACAAAGAATGAGTTTTCCTGTGGAACAGGCATCTTGCCTGTTCCTAAACAAGTTATTGAGAATGGTGTCAGATGTGAGTTAAAACCGACGGCAACAGTGAAGCAACTTGATAAAGGAGAGTTTAGCCGTGAGTCGGGGATTGAAACCGCCGCCCCTGGATGGGACAAGTCCAAGGCATTTTGGATTAGAACTATTGCTTGCGGCATTTTGACTGTGGGTTTATTTAGTTGCGCTCAAACTCAGACCAATAGCCTCTCTCCAGAGGCAGATGCTAAACCGAAGGTAGTTGCTACTAGCACAATTATTGAGGATTTGACCGATCGAGTAGCGGGCGACGAAATTCAGCTAACAGGAATTTTGCAGCCGGGAACCGATCCTCACGTTTACGAACCGGTGCCAAAAGATTCTCAAGGTTTAGAAGAAGCTAACTTAATTTTGTATAACGGTTACAATTTGGAACCGGGATTAATTAGGATGATGAATGCCGCCGGAATTAAGGCGCGGAAATTAGCAGTGGGGGAAGTTGTCAAGCCTTTGCTATTGAATAAAGAAGGCAATACCGTACCCGATCCGCACGTTTGGGGAAATGTGGAAAATGCAGTTCAAATGGTGGAAGCGATTCGGGATGCGCTAATCGAACTGTCGCCGGAAGATCGGGAGAAGTTTACGCAGAATGCTGTGAAACTTACTGAAGAGTTAAAACGCTTGGATAGTTGGATCGAACAACAGATTAAAACTATTCCCGAAAATCAGCGCAAATTAGTCACAAGTCACGATGCTTTTCAATATTACAGCCGCGCCTACGGATTGGGAAGTCCTAACAGTTTGATCGGGATTAGTACCGAGGAACAGCCGAGCGCTCAAACGGTGCAAAAGTTAGTAGAATCGGTGAAAGCTGCGGGAGTTCCTGCTATTTTTGCCGAAACTACAATTAACCCGCAACTGATTAGGACAGTAGCGGAGGAAGCGGGGGTGAAATTGGCGGCGCAGCAACTTTATTCGGATTCGATTGGGACACCCGGAAGCGAGGGTGATTCTTATGTGAAAATGATGTCGGCTAATACTCGCGCCATCGTCGAAGCTTTGGGGGGGAAACATACGCCGTTTGAAGTTAGCAAGTAGCAAGTATGGTGCGTCAATCGATTTTAGATTTTAGATTTTAGATTTTAGATTGAAGCCTTGACCCCACGGATAAATTGGGGGGCGTGTTTATCGGATACAGGTTTTCTATTTCTGGACGGATGAATCCGGGGGCTTGTATCCTGATGCTTTCGGTCATCCTTGATTCCCAATCTAAAATCTAAAATCTAAAATCTAAAATAGTCTGACGCACCTACAATTTTCAGTTTACCTGCTTCGACAAAATTAAATTGAGCACGTTCAATTCGTTGGAACTTAAAAGATATTTATCTGTAAAAATCTTTTCTCGACTTTGCTCTAAACTGTAGCTTCTAAACACGATAAATGGGAAATCTCGATACTTGTGTCCGATCGGCATTACACTGTCTATAGGGTAGATCTATCGCACATAAGCCGACAAAATATCCCGAAACCGCCTATCTTCCGGTTCTTCCAGTTGGCTGTCAGCAAAATACTCCTGCATCTCCTCCCCGCTGACAAAAGCAAACAGCGGTATGGCATAATAGCGATCGAACTGCTGACTCTGCTCTTCAAAATACTGAGTTTTCTCCACATCGCCGTTGAGAAATTGCAAAAGCTCGATCGCACCTCCTCTTATCGCCGATATTACATTCTCCGGGGAGGAATCGCTATCCCTAATTAGACGCATTTTGTCCAGCAACTTCTTCTCAAGACATTGCTTAATTTCTCGATGAAGCGACATCTGGTACGTTTCTACCAAATTTTGCTTAGCTAGAGGTACGAGCAACAAACTACCGCAAACATGACCGAGTTCTAAATTATCATAGCTCAACAAACCATCAAGAGGATTGCACTTTTCCAAAAACTTACGATTAAAATCGTCCCGCATTTCCAGATAAAAATCGCCCTTTTGACGAGAATTATCAGAATTTTTCAAAACATAATCCCCGCGACTCAAAAGCTGTTCCAGACTCGTATAAACCTCCTTAAACAACATATTGCCTCGCTGGCTCTCGCTCTTTAATGTCTTAATTAGAGAAGCCATTTTGCTGCTAAAAGTATCCCCAACTGCGGAAACCGACTTACCGCCAATCGGAATCATCAAAAACTTATCCCTACCCAAATATCCATATCCCACAATCCGCGTCATCACCGCAGTCTTCAGAATTAGCAATAAATTCAACAAACTCAATTTGCTTTCTTGCAGGGAAAGTTCCGCATCATCAGCGTAATAAACTGCGGTATCAGATAGGTAAAAAACCAATTGTTTGTCTTCACCATCAAGGGTTTTACCGTTGTCATATTCTCCGCGTCCCCGATAAATCACCTGTATGACTTCCATCAGATTTTTCTCAATCTGAAAGCGGGGAATATCAACTAAAATATGCTTAGTTTTCGGGAAAGAAAGTCCACGACTTCCCGATGCAGTCATAAAGATTACTTTAGCTGTATTTTTGTATTCCTGTATTTTTTCTTTCTCCTCTTCCGAGATATTCGCGTGAATTTCCAGATAACCGGTAAAAGGCTCAAACTTTTCGCGACTAGCTTTAATTTTTTCAATTAATTCTGCCAATCTTTGCTTGTTTTGAATATATACTATAATTTGTTCCACACCGGGGATTGCTAATCGCTGATTGATATCCTCAATTATTTCAGATTGTACCCGCTTGACTAAATTACTATTCTGTTTTAGAGGCGCATCTTCACTGTATTTAACACTTTCTACAAATACCTTGTAAGTTATCTCTAAACTGCGCGCCGGGTAGGAATTCGCATTAATCACCTTTGCAGCTAGATTGTTAAATTTAAAAGGAATAACTTGTAAAGGTTGAATTTCTTCCGAATCTTTCGCTAACTTTTTAAAATAGATTTTGTCCGGTTCCGGTGACGTGTTATCAAGGTGTTGTTTAATCACATCGCAGTCAACAATCGAAGCATCTGCTACAATAATTTTAGTATTAAAGCCGTGTTCCAGCTTGTGCAACTCATGTTTTTTGACAATCTTAGCAATTCCGGCTAAAAACTCAACGCCACCATCATCTCCCGTAATTTCATCTATCATAATGAAAATATGTTTGATACGGCTAGATATTTCTTGCATCTTAGCGGGAATGACCCGTTTGTCCCGTTTATTGTAAGTATCTTGAAATATTTTATCTAAATGCTCTAGGGTATTTTGTCGGTTTTCTTTCATCTTCACCGATTGAATAGAAACGGTAGCTACGATATTATTAGATACCTGGCAATTTATCAGCGCGTATATACCTTCGCAAATGCTCTTAAGCACTCCATTTCCTTTGGGATTAATGGGTTTAATTACTGTTTCTCCCTTTTTTTCAAGTTCTGATTGATGATATTCCGTCCTCTTAATTTCTGAATCATCCTTGAGGAAGCGAACAGCTTTTTTTGTCAAATCTTCGCGATATTTATTCGATGCGTACTTGACGGTACAGTGTCCTGAATTACTTTTGATGATATCGGCGTTAGTGTTGATACAAAATAATCGATCGTTGCACAGCAAACTCGTATTTTTATCTTGGAATTTCTCGATGATATCTAAGTTTACTTGCTTGCGGGGACTGACGTACAGGAATAAGAAACCGTCCTCGATATGGCTTTTGAGGAAATTGGCGATCGCAGTTGTTTTACCTATTCCCGGATTACCAGTCAAAAAGATATAAGTTTCATCAGACTGAAGCGCTTTCACAATCAATTGGGCGTGAGCATTCCTCAAATGCAAACCGCGCTCAATTTGCAATTCATCTGCCAGTTTATCTGATATAATATCAATGGAATTAACAAAATTGTCTATCCGTTCGGTATGACATACAGGTTCAGTGACATTTTTGTCAATTGCTAACAGAGAATCGACAAACTTTCGCCCTTCTTTGAAACTGCGAGCCGCGTTGAGTTGAATAACATCCAAGACTTCGCTGCGAGAGTCGCTAATTTCTTTGTTTGTAGGTTCATTTTTATAACTCTGGGCACAAGTTGCTAATAACTTGATTTTATCCTTGCGTAGGGAAATAGCGCTAATATTGCGATCGCCATAACCAACCACATTAAACAAAACCTCAGCATCACTTGAAATTAAACCTGTTTGTTGCAAAAATCCATAGAAGCTGTGAGCGTAGCTACCCGCCTGAATCAGCTTAGCGCTTTCCTTATCCTTATACTTAAAAGCTGTAAAAAAGCGTTTTAAATCCTCCGAGAAATCCACACCTAAAGTGCTGGTATCCATCCGCAGATTAGAAAACACACTTTTCGATCGCACATAGCTAATTTCTCTCAGCAAATATTTCCGAATCACCTCTATTTCATTGATATCCTCCGGTTTTGGAGCTAGCGTCGGAGAAAACACAGACAAATCAACGCAGAGAATTCTAAACTCATTTCCAGACTGTAACAGCATCAGCGTATCAGCCTGCAAAAACTCACCCTTTTTCGAGTAGCGGCGGATGTACAAGTTAATCTCATCATCTGATAAACTAGGTTTGGCAGTTTTTAACTGAGACAATAGCTCTTTAAACGCTTCTTTATCACCCTTGTTATAGGTTCTGATACTGTTAGCATCACTAAAACTGCACTGACAATACACAATTTTCAACCGCTGCAAATTCCAGCCAGTAGATTTGACGTACTCCCGAAAAAAATTCAACCCACCCAAAAAACCTTTTTGGACAAAAAACAAACTCCATTTTTCAACTATTTCAGCATCTAAACTAGCCAGCAGATTGGCTTCCCTAACGATTTCCGCCGTCATCTTTGGCAATTTGAGCCTCTGCAAATCGAGACGGTAGGAATCACCAAAATTGTGACTTAAATTTTCCCGCTGAATATATGCCAGAATCCCGATATTGAATCCTACTTCAAACAGCCGCCCAAAATCTTCACCGATCATTATTTTGTACCTCTCTCACCGACATTTAATACTTCTCTTACCTTATTCAAAAACGCCAGCGAGTTAAACTCAGCATTCCCGCGCGGATGACTAAACACAGATAAAGCACCAACCGAATCATCTCCGATAATCTGCTCGTAGGGGTCAAGTTTAAAACTCATATCTTTTTTGCGAGCTTCATAGCGGTAAAAGTGAAAAATTGTCAAATAATGTAGCAACGTATCTTTAATTGCACCGTCGTAAATTAACCCTTGGTGAAGGTCTTGATCGTCCAGAATACCGTCGTATATATGCAACAAAGTCGAGTAAGAAATCACACCGTTATAAAAGTTTTTCTCCTCCTTTACCTTAAGTCCGTTAAACAAGTTAAAAAACATTACAGCTTGTTGACTGGTATCTGCAAATAAGCTCGAAAGCTCCATAGCATCCTGAATGTAAAAAGGTTTTCCCTTATCACCTAGGAAACTGCGGACATAGTATTTATCAAAAAACATCGGATAAATTTTGATATCTCGTCGCTCTCCCTTCAAAGTTCGGAGCAATTTTTTTGACATAAAAGACAATTCCTCGTCTTCCTCAGTCTTGGTAATATGCAGCGTACTCATGTAAGGTGCTTGCGAAATATATGCGAAATTCCGATATCCTTGCTGATAAAGCTGACTCATTGCATCTTCAAGGATTAACGGCTCAGTATAAAGGCGGCTGACACTGTAATTCTCGGAAAAAGTTTTCAGCACTTTGACTTCAATTGCATCGTCTTCTAGGCGATTAATCCCAATAGCTTCTCCAATTAAACTAGCTGTTCTTTGGAAGCGGTTTTTATTACTTTTTTTAGCATCACTGTCGCGACTGGAAACAACAATGATTGCTAAATTATCCAACTCTGGAGATAACTGCACATTGCTAAATTTAAACTTTTTCGGCAGAATTGAATACATTGAACTCAAACCGTTATGCACTTTGTAACTATTTGGATCTTCTCTAATACGAAATCCCTGAGAAGTTGAGCGTTGTTTTTCACTCAAAATGTGAGATAATGTTTTGGAAAGGTTAGCCATAAATTTTTCTGAGGGCGAAGAGTTTTTGTCGTCACCTTCATGCAGCCTCACCATCGGAATAAATAAGTTTTTTGCAGTATTTTCGAGTAAAACTCTCAGGCAGATATAAGACAGCAGCAACATCGTAAATTTATAGACAAAAGCCGCCGCCGGTTGTAAACCTTTATCACCGCTGTCTAGTCGTTTGTCGTCATAAGGAAACAACACTAATTTTGTTCTTAAAAAATGCTGGTTGTATATTTTTCTAGAACGCTCGGCTTTAGGTGCTGAAAGCATCGGCAAAATATCGACACCTTTGATATTGTATTCCATGCTGAAATTTTGGCGTTCATCAGTAGGAAAATAGCGGACATCTTCGATAGTAATATTTATCGGTAGCTGACAGATTGCAGTTTCATCAACACTAGGCTGTTCGACGACAATATAATGGAGTGTCTGCTTGTAATTTCGATCCAGAACTCCATTAAAAAATTTATCATACTTCAAAATATTGTCAATGTCTTCTAACAGACCTATTTTGAGGTTTACGTGTCGCGTTTCTGTACGGCTTGGCAAAATTGTTTGGCGTTCGAGAAAGCCTTTCAGCAGTTTTTTAAGATGGTTGATTTTATGTTTAACATTAACCTGCTTAAAGCGTGTGACAAAATTTCGGAAAAGTCTTTTTTTGATTTCCTCATTATCACGATTTAATACATCTCTCATTAGTTGCTCAAAAGCCGGAATAGGATTAAATTCAAGTTCCAATTCTGGGTTGTAATTTTCCGATCCTGGGGTGTGGGGAGATGCAAACACACAGTGATACAAAAATGCTATTTTTAACACTTTGCGGACGAAGGTTTCGGTATTAGCATCTTCGGTAAGTTCTGCTTTGTGTTCTTCACTATCTGGATTTAGCAGATTCAGATGATATTCAAATACGTCCTTTCCACCGCGCGCTTGAACTGGGTTGTCTAATTTTAGTTTGAGACCAAAGATAAATTTACGTTCGTTCCGATGATTGTCCGTGCTTTCTCCCAAGTAACCTTCTACAATGGGAATAATTGGCAGCGGATCTAAAAATTCCGATCGCGCAAAAATTTCTCTGTAATTAACTTTAACACCAGCATAATTGGCAGCATAATCGCCATCGGATTTATTACTGTCGTTGATGTAATCTTCTATCAATCTGAGACGACGAATCAAATCTTTTAAATAGATGATTCCTACAGTATCTGTGCTGCTAGCGCTGATGTGTTCCAGCAGATACTCCAAATAAGTAATCTTGGCTTCTTTGTTAATTTTTCCTAGGGTTTCTTTGTCTACCAGTCGGATCAATTTATGAAAATCCGAGTATTCATTATTAACCATCTCATCAAGACGATGGTTAAGTTCTTGCCTCTCGTCGCTATTCTCGGCATTTTCCCTAATATAGTTTTCTAAACCCTCCTTTAGCTGTTGTTGAAAAATATCGGTATTTCGCACAGCAATCGTCAATTTATGCAGTTTTAAAATCCCAGGACTTCCAGAGATCGGGCGTTCCAAAGTTAGCTTTTCTTTTTCTAAAGAAGTGTGGCGAGTCCCAAAATCGTATTTGAGACCTAACTTTTTGCCGTCTCCCTGAAAAGTGGATGAATCTAAAGGAGTGATTAAGCTAGCGACAAACTTTTCAATTGAAGTATTTTGTGGGAGCAATTTAGATGCTAAGTGCTGCCGCAAACACTCTTTAATCTGCCTGACTCGATCGCCAAAAAGCTCCTCAACTTCTGGCGGAAAATTAACCGTAGCAGCATCGGCTTGACGTTCATAGGAACCCAAGGGTGTCCGCACTTGCATTTTTGCAACATCAGCAGCGATCACATCAATATCGACGATCAGACGGCGGCGGTCATCTGATATATTAAACGGGTTTTTCCCCTGCAAAACCTCTAAAATCTTGTCCAGCAAATCGCCATAGTCCACTGGAACTAAATCGCTGTCATCCAATCTTAAGATGTTCACCCTGTTAACCCCTTCAAAAAGCTTGAATCCACTCTTTCACGTCGTACTCAGTCCAAACCCCATTTAGCCAATAAGGATCGGCCTCAACCAATTGTCGCACGGCCGCCTCATCTTCGGCTTCGTAAATTGCAAAAACTTTAGTTAAATCTTTTGTTGGCCCGATCGTACTTAACACGCCCGATTCCTTCTGCTTAGCCAATCCAGCCAAATGAGCGTCTCGAAACGGAGCGCGTTTTTCGAGAACGTCTTCGCAGTAACTTCCCCACATCACATATTTGGTCATATTTTTTAGCCTTAGATGAATTTGTTTAAAAGTTATTGTACAATAAGAGTAAGAGGATTTAACGAAAATTTTAAGCATTAAGATTAATAAACCGCAGAGGGCGCAGAGGGCGCAGAGGAAGAGGGGAAAGAGAGAGGTTTGTTGGAGAGGAGGAGAAATTTATTACTTAAATGGTTGGGGAGATGTTGCGGCCATTGGTGTTAATTTAACGCTTTTTCCCTGAGTCCGGCAGGGGTTGAAACCCCCGTTTCAAAGCTGAAGTCCTCTCAAGAGGACTGAAGAGTTCATTAGTTAGCAATTATGCACTTTAGACGGCCTCGTAGCAAAAATTTGAGATTCTTCGCTTTGCTCAAAATGGCAAATTTACCTTGTAATCCGTAAGTCTTGTTAGTCCTCTTGAGAGGACTTTAGCTTTGAGCCAGGGAATTCATTCCCTGGCGGTTTCCATTGGTGAGTAGCGGCCTCTTTAGCTTCTCAAACTAACGCCGAATTTCTCAACTAAAACATCGCGCACTTTTTGTTGGGCCGGTTCGACATCGGTTTCGCTTAATGTTCGATCGCCCGCGCGGTAAATTAACCGAAAAGCCAAACTCCGCTGTCCCGCCGGCACGTTGTCGCCCCGATATTCATCGAACAGTTCCACGGAATCCAGCAAACTACCCGCCGCCTTTTTCATCGCACTCTGCATCTCAACAACCGGAACTTCAACGGGTGCGAAAAATGCAATGTCTCTGTCAGAAGCGGGGAAACTCGAATAACCCGCGAATTTGCGAGTTAAGTTGCTCGATCGCCCTAATTCACCCAACAGCACCGCTAAATCTAATTGAAACACGTAAACCTGCTCAGGCAAATCCTTTTCCTGCTGCAATTGCGGGTGCAACTGTCCAAAAACCCCTAAATGTTTCCCGTTTAACGATAACGCAGCCGTGCGGCCCGGATGCAGTCTTGTGGGGCGGGCATCTTGCCCGCCACTAATAGGATAAACATCCTGTTTACCATCATCTTGTCGATATTCCACCGCCAAACCCAACTCTTGAAAAGCGCTTTCCAAAACCCCCTTGGCCTCAAACCAAGTCAAAGGTCGATCGCGCCCTCCCTGCTGCCATTTCCACACAGTCGGATCGCCGCCGATAATCCCCGCAACTGCATCGGCTTCCTTCATTGCATCCCCATCTTTCCAGAAAATGCGGCCGACTTCAAAACCGTTGAGTGCGCCATTTCCCTGTTCCAAATTGTACTGGAAAGCATCAATCAAACCCGACAGCATTTCTGTCCGCAAAGCCGAATACTCCACAAACAGCGGATTCGCCAGCACCACCTGATTATCTCCCTCAGTTTTCACCAAAGAATAGTGCATCAACTCCGTCAAACCGGCCGCCCGAAAAGCCGATCGCACATTCCGAATTGCCGCATATTCTGGTGACAGATAACCGGGTTCCGTTTTGCTGGGCAAAGTATCGCAGAAATTGTCATAACCGTGGAGTCTGGCAACTTCTTCTATTAAATCGATTTCCCTTTCTAAATCTCGGTAGCGGTAAGGAGGAACAGTTATCCCAAACACCCGTTCTTTTTCCGTCGCAACAACTTCGCATCCCAAAGCTGTCAGAATGTTTTTCACCTCTTCCGGTTCCAGATATTTAGAACCGCCCGTTTGTCCTCTTTTCAACTGCCCTAAAACCAGATTTACTCGGTCTAAACGCAATTCGAGCGATCGCGAAAAACTGAAATCCTCGCCGGAACTCGCCGTTTTCTGCACCGTCGCAGTGCCTCCAGCCAACTCCAAAATTAGAGCTACAGCGCGGTTGCAAGCAGTCGTCAAAGCCGCCTGATTCACCCCCCGCTCGTAGCGGATCGATGCCTCGCTCCGCAGGCCTTGAGCGCGCGCAGAACGGCGAATCGTTGCCTGGTCAAAAATCGCTGCTTCCAAAACTAAATTTTGCGTTCCTTCGTGAACTTCCGTATCTTCGCCACCCATTACCCCAGCTAAAGCAACAGGTTTGTCGCTAGCAGTAATTAACAGATTTTGTGCTTGCAAATTGCGGTTTTGTCCGTCCAAAGTTTTGAAGGATTCGCCTGTTTTAGCAAAGCGGACGCCGATGCTGATATCTTGAGTGCCGGTGAAAGCTTGCAGGCGATCGCGATCGAAAGCGTGCAGCGGTTGTCCCCATTCCAGCAAAATGTAATTAGTTACGTCAACCACATTATTAATCGGCCGCACTCCCGCCGCCTGCAACCGCTGCTGCAACCAAGCTGGAGAAGCACCAATTTTCACACCTTCAATTGCCGTGCCGATGTAAATCGGGCATCCTTGCGGTTCCGATATTTCTACTGCCAAACCAGGACTTTCTTTGCCCTCAATCGCCACACCATTCGCTTCGGGAATTCTCAAACTTGCCCCAGTCAGCGCCGCCACTTCCCGCGCCACGCCCACCATGCTCAAAGCGTCAGCACGGTTGGCAGTTGCTGTCAAGTCTAAAATCACATCGTCTAAACCCAAAAGTGGGCGAATATCGCTGCCCAATTCGGGATTTTCTAACTCAAAAATGTGAATGCCGGCTGACTCTTTAGATAGTCCCAATTCCGCCAGAGAGCAAATCATTCCTTCGGAAGGAACGCCCCGCAATTTAGCAGGTTTAATCTTTAAATCAATAGTCGATAAAAAAGTTCCGACAACAGCGACAGGCACGTAAATGTCTGCCCTAGCGTTGGGTGCGCCGCAAACAATATTCAAAGCTTCGGAAGAGCCGACATCCACTTGACAAACTCTCAATTTGTCTGCATTCGGATGCTGTTTGCAGGCGATGATTTTGCCCAAAACTACACCGCTTGCCCACGGGCGGCGGTCTTCAATTTCTTCAACTTCAAAGCCTGCCATTGTCAGAGTTTCGGCTAATTCTTCCGGCGATATTGCCACATCCACCAATTCCTGCAGCCACTTTAGAGAAATACGCATAATTTAGTCAGTAGTTAGTTGTCAGTGCTCTGTAGTTATTAGTCATTAGTCGGCGCCGACGGGCTACGACTTTTGAGTCCCAGAATTTATTCGGGAAAGCTTTTCATAGCATATTAACTTAATTTTGTCAAGACTGTTATGGTACACATCAGCAAAAACGAGGGATCTGCCCAAAGGTAGATGTCTACTGGGGGATGAGTAGCATTCTCATTCAGAGAATGAGGTATGCTAGATACATCTAACAACGCAAAAAGCACTTAAGTTTAGAAAGACTTTACACAAAAAAGCACAACTTTAGCAAGTCTTTAAACTATCTTCAAGGATAATCAACCGAAAAAACTCAAACCAGCGAGATAATCAAAATAGGGAAAAGATATCGGCATAAAAGACTTAGGTGCAATTCCAATTCGCAATCGAAGGCACGGCTTGCCGAAAACTGATAGATTAGTATGTCTACCAGAAGCAGGAACAGGCTATTTGTGCAGTCGAGCGACGCTGACAAGATCAGAACAACATAGGCAAACTCAATCAATATGAGCTACTGCGTAAATCCGGGCTGTCCCCATCCTCAAAACCCTGCTGACTCTATTCTTCAGTGTCAGACTTGCGGTGCGCGGTTATTGCTGCGCGCTCGCTACCGAGTCATTGAACCGTTAGGACAAGGAGGTTTTGGAGCTACATTTCTGGCAAAAGACATCTCATTGCCCGGTCAACCGAGTTGTGTAGTCAAGCAACTGCGACCCAGTAGTTCGTCGCCGCGAGTTTTAGAAATGGCGCGGGAATTATTTAAGCGAGAGGCAAAAACCCTCGGCCAACTGGGCGACCACCCGCAAGTACCGAGGCTGCTAGACTATTTTGAAACGGAACAGCAATTTTACTTAGTTCAAGAGTATGTTAGAGGCTCGACTTTGAAACAAGAAGTCAAGCACTCAGGCCGTTTCAACGAATCTGATGTTAAAAATTTTCTATTAGAAATTCTGCCAGTAGTGCAATATATCCACAGCCAAGGAGTAATTCACAGAGACATCAAACCCGCAAATATTATTCGCCGAGTTCAAGACGGGCACTTAGTTCTGATTGATTTCGGAGCGGTAAAAGACCAAGTTAGCCAAACAATATTATTAGACCCCGCCGACCAAAGCGCCAACACGAAATTTTCAGTCGGCACATTTAGTTTTGCTCCGCCGGAACAAATGGCGCTGCGGCCGATATTTGCCAGCGACATCTACGCGGTGGGGATGACTTGCTTGTACTTGTTGACAGGAAAGTCGCCCAAGGATTTAGATTTTGATGGAGTAACCGGCGAAATTGTTTGGCAGCCCCACGTTCAGGTAAGCGCATATTTTGCGCGGATTCTCGAAAAAATGCTAAAGCCGATGGTTGGCCACCGCTTCCAATCGGCAGCAGATGTCCTCAGAGCTCTCTCTGGCGAATTTGAAGACCCAAGTCTTGTCGATGGCTTGGCAACTCAATTCAACGGCTCTTCTCGTACTGTTGAAGAACCGACAATATTTAATGACGAGGGTTCTTCGTGGTCACCGCCGAGGAGTAAAATTAATCAAGATTTACGATCGAACCACACCCGCGCTGGTAGAACTTCCTTGGGCCAATCTGGGAACACGGGGATGCAGCCCAGAGTTTCCCGGACTCTGGCTGAGTCCGGCAGAACTTTCGGAACGGTTGGACATTCTAGCGACAATTTAGCAGCGTCAAAGGTATCGAAAGTTGCTCCTAAGTGGGACACCAACAGCTTGCGAGCGGCATATTTTAAAGGCAAGCGCGATTTTGCTGACTGCGAACTGTCTGGCCTGCAACTGCAAAAATTGCAGTTAGCGGGAAGTAATTTTTATCAGGCTAGGTTGGTGAAGGCAAATTTGCAAGCAGCGGATTTGTCGGGGGCGAATTTGGGTCACGCCCGGTTAATTCAGGCGAATTTGCGAGATGCTAATTTGACTGAGGCTTATTGCAGCACTGCCAATTTTGAAGGGGCGGATTTCCGAGGTGCTGACTTGACGGGGGCTTATTTGACTAAGGCGAATTTGCGGGGAGCCAATTTGTGCGGGGCGAATCTTACTAACGCTACAGTTTCTGACGAACAACTGGCAATGGCAAAGACCAATTGGCTTACGATTAAGCCGGATGGTAAGCGGACTTTTGGATTTTAAGCAGTCATGAGTCATACCAATTTAATGTGAAGTTGCACATATCTCGATCCCCCTAAATCCCCCTTAAGAAGGGGAGTAGGGGTTGACTTTGAGCGGAATCTTGTCCCCCCCTTATTAAGGGGGGTTAGGGGGGATCGGATTCTATGCAGCCTCATAAAAAATTGGTATCAGTAGGCAGTAGTCAACAGTCAACAGTCAACAGTCAACAGTCAACAGTCAACAGTCAACAGTCAACAGCCAACAGTCAACAGTCAACTCCCCCAGTCAGGTGAGTCGTCAGGAGGAAGCCCGATCGCCCCAAAGCCGCCTAAATTAAAAACTAGGAATGGAGGATTCGATCGCACCTAAACATGAAACTGCTCAACCGCCGCACTCGAACGCTTCTGTACACCGGCATCCTGGCGCTGGCCTACTTTGTTACCGGAAAACTCGCAGCGTCGATGCTGGGACTGGTGAAAGCCGAAGCCTCCCCCGTGTGGCCGCCCGCCGGTATTGCTCTAGCGGCACTGCTACTGCAAGGGCGACGGATGTGGCCGGGAATTGTCCTCGGTTCAGTGCTGTTAAACTCTACCGGCGGTGTACCGTCGGCTGTCATTGCCACATCGGCCTTTAGCGTCACCCTGCAAGCGCTGGCTGGAGAGGCTTTGCTGACTTGGAGCGGATTTTCTACTAAACTCGATCGACTGCGAGATGTTCTGGCTTTAGTAGCGGGGGCTGTCATCGGGTCTACTTTACTAGGCTCTATCCTCGGCAACTTGGGTACGTGCATTTTTGGTTGGGCTCAGTGGAGCAATTTCTCTCGCAACTGGTGGACTACGTGGCTGGGAGACGGTATGGGAATTTTGATTGTGACGCCTGTGCTCCTGACTTTGAACCACGCGGTTAACAGTTTTAAATTTCCACTCAAACTGAGATGTTTCATTATTCTCAATTACTTGTTTAGGAACAGGCAAGATGCCTGTTCCACAAGAGATGAATTTTCTTGTGGAACAGGCATCTTGCCTGTCCTTGATAATGGTGTAAAATGTGAGATAAAACCTGGGATTATTTCAAGTTTAAAAACATTTTTTAACTGGGACAGTTACCCATCACAAGTTACAAATTATCCCAGGAGATTTTCGGCAAAGTCAAACCGCTATAATCTTCTATTTTTAATTGTTAATTATTCCGAAATCGCGCTCTGGCTGACTCTCTTGCTGAGCGTGAGCTGGCTGTTTTTTTGCTCAAAAACACAAGCGGCGATCGCTCTGTATCCGCTGGAGTATCTGCCTTTTCCTCTGATAGTTTGGGCCGCTCTGCGGTTTCAACCGGCAGGAGCGATTTTTGCTTATTCGATCGTCTCTTACATCGCGATTTGGGGAGCAGTACAGGGAGGCGGCCCGTTTTTGGCCAAAAGCGATAATCTCAAACAGGCGGTTTTATTTTTACAAGCTTTTACCGGTACGATCGCCCTTGTGGCTCTGATGTTGGCCGCCGCCGTAGCAGAACGCCAGCAAGCGCTCTTTGAGGTGCGCCGCACGGCGGCCCGGCTGCGCGATCGCGAAGCTAGTTTAGCCAACGCTCAGCGCATCGCTCAGTTGGGAAATTGGGATTTAAATTGCGCCGCCCTCACAGCAACTTACAACTGCCAAGAATCCGCAGAACATCATATATCCCATATCGAATTGCGGTGGTCAAACGAACTTTACCGCCTCTTGGGTTTTGCTCCTGGAACTGTCAAACCGACACCATCCGTTTTTTTGCAAGCTGTACATCCAGAAGACAGAGAATTGGTGGCGCGATCGCAGCGCCAAGCTATGTTGGAACGCCAAGCCTATTGCATTAACTACCGAATTGTGCTGCCAGATGGCTCCGAACGCACTGTCTGCGAACAGTCGGCCATTGAGTCAGGGGCGATCGCCGCCACAGTCCAAGACGTTACCGAACGCCACCGCGCGGAAACCGCTTTGCGGGCGTCCTCCGATCGCGATCGCTTGCTCTCAGAAATCGCCCTGCGAATTCGCAACTCCCTCGACCTCGAAGAAATTCTCAATACTACTGTTGCCGAAGTCCGGCAATTTTTCAAGGCAGACCGCGCTTTCATCGGTATTGTGGACACGGACGGGGTAAATCTTCCTAGCCCGGTGTACGGTAAGGTTGTGGCTGAGTCTGTGGGAGGCCAATGCCGTTCTCTTTTGGGGTGGGTACTCGCTGACGAGAATCAGCTCGAAAACCAGAAAACTTTTTATGCTAACAACCGCGTCCGAGCTATCTCCGATACTGCTAGCGTTCAACAGAGCGTTCCAATTGCCCAATTGTACAGCGATTATCAAATTAGAGCGACGTTAAATGTGCCGATCTTCCTGGGGGATGAATTGTTCGGGATCTTGGCCGTCAACCAGTGTTCCGGGCCCCGCCAGTGGCAGGAATTTGAAATTGATTTGTTGGAAAAACTCGCTACCCAAGTGGCGATCGCCCTACAGCAAGCCCAACTTTTGCAGCAGGTAAAAGCTCTCAATGCCAACTTGGAATCTCAAGTGGAGGAACGCACCCGCCAACTACAGCAAAAAATGCACGAGTTGCAAGAAAGCAACCGCCTGAAAGACCTATTTTTGCACGCAGTTTCTCACAATCTCCGCACTCCTGTTATGGGAATGTTAATACTGCTGAAAAATTTGCTCAACAAATCGCCCTCTGACTCTCTACAAGATGTTCCGGTTTCTCGATCGATTTTGCAGCGCATCGTTCAGGCCAGCGAACACCAGTTGACTATGGTTAATACCCTGCTCGACGCTCACGCTAGCGAGGTGAAAGGGATTGTTCTCCATACTGTACCGCTGCATTTGCCGTCTTTAGCTTCAGCCATTGTTGCCGATTTAGAACCGATGCTGGCCAAAAATCAAGCAACTTTGACGTTTGAAATTCCGGCGGATTTGCCACAAGTCAATGCCGATCGCCAACACTTGCAGCGGGTGCTAGAAAATCTGTTGACTAATGCTATTAAACACAATCCTCCGGGAGTCAATATAACTTTTAAAGCCGAGGTAATTGAAGTTGAAACAGCGCTAAGTTATGAAGAAAATTCCCAGGCTTTAACATCTCCAACTACTCAGATTGCCCGCTGTATCGCTAACCGGATACCTGCTGCGGGCGATCGTCCTAGGATGGGCGAAACCACCCAGAAAAATCAGGAAACCCTGGCCAAATTCAACCTCGACGGCAGTTGCAAAATGCCCCGCTATCAGGGCCAAATTGGCAATATCGGCAGCAAATTGCCGGGTGTCACCGTAAAAATGGTTCGCTGTACTGTAACAGATAATGGAGTGGGAATCAGCGCCAAACAGCGGGAATCTCTGTTTGAACTTTACGTTCAAGACCCTAATAGCCGACAATTAACAGGGCTGGGTTTGGGATTGTACCTCTCCAAGCAAATTATCAAAGCTCACGGCGGCTCGATCGGCGTCGAAAGCACTCCCGGCGGTGGTTCGACTTTCTGGTTTTCGCTACCTGTTGTCAACTCGGACGATCGATCTTTGTCAATCTAAAATCTCAAATCTAAAATCTAAAATGATATGAAGTCTTTGGGCAAGGCAAAATCAGTTCAGGCATTAACAGTTTACGAGGTGTGGCGCGATCGCTTCCTCCGAGATCGGCTGCGCCCTGCTGTCGGAATTGCCATCTTTTTTGCTTTCAGCATAACGGTCTATTTTCTGGGCGAAAGATTTTTTGCGGGCCAGGAGTTTAAAAGTGTTTATTTGTACACGAGCGCTGCTGTAGAATTGGGTTTGTTGACCTGTTTTGTATTGCAAAAAACCTCCTTTGGACAGCGCTATCCCGGTTTGCTATTTTTGGGTTTTTCGTGGTCGCTGACGGTGGTTGTACAGATTGGGCTAGCTGTCGCACAAGTCGGGGACTTACCAATTTTTACCTGGAGTTTAGCGTTTCTGATCCAAGCTACGCTGATGCCCGTCCGCTGGCGCCTCCACCTGATTTCTCAACTCGGCGTTTTGTTTTGCCACGTCGGGATAAATTTGGTTTTAAATCTAAGTTTTGCTAAGTATACTGCTTTTAAGTTGACCGGGTTTTACTTATATTTGTTTTGGTTTTGTTTGATTTGCGATTTGTCGGTTTATTGGTACGAATGTCTGCAACGGAAAGAGTTTAGTACGAGGCGTGAGTTGGAATCTGCTTACCAGCAGTTGGAGGCGGCGGAGGCGAAGTACCGCAGCATTTTTGAGAATGCGGGCGAGGGGATTTTTCAAAGCACTCCCGATGGTCGTTATATTACTGCCAATCCAGCTTTGGCGCGGATTTACGGCTGCGATTCCCCGGAAGAAGTGACGGCAAAGTTTACTGATATCGATCGGCAGTTGTACGTCGATCCGGCTCGCAGAAATGAGTTTTTGCGATCGATCGAGAAAAGCGGCACAGTATCGGATTTTGAATCTAAAATTTACCGCTGTGACGGCAGTATTGTCTGGATTTCTGAGAAGGCGCGGGCGGTACGGGACAGCAGCGGCTCCGTGCTTTATTATGAGGGTTTAATTGAGGATATCACGCAGCGCAAACAGGCACAAGAATCGCTGCGGCTGTTTATCCACGCTCTTTCTCACGACTTGCGAAACCCGGTAGCGGGAATGTTAATGGTGCTGAAAAATTGGCAGACGAAAACGGGGGATGCGATCGCAATTCCCCGTTCTATTTTGGAGCGGATGATTCAAGGTAGTGAGCAGCAATTGCGCTTGATAAATTCGCTGTTGGAAGTTCACGCCGGGGAATTGCGCGGTTTGGTTTTGCACTGCGAATCGGTTGATTTGAGGGCGCTAGTTGAAGCTGCGGCGACCGATTTGGAGCCTTTAATGAAGGAGGGTAAAGCTACTTTTAAAAATTTGGTTCCCGATGATTTGCCAGCAGTGAATGCGGACAAAACTCAGTTGTGGCGTGTGTTCTCTAATTTAATAGCTAATGCTTTAAAACACAATTTTCCGGGACTTAATTTAACTGTTTCTGCTCAAGTAATCAATGCGGAAAAATTAACTATAAATCAAAGCACAGCAAAACAAAACATCGACAAATTACCGATTACTAATCCACAATCCCCCATTACCAATTCCCAATCCCCAATCCCCAATCCCGGAAGTAGGATGATTTACTGTACCGTGGAAGATGACGGGGCGGGAATATTGCCGGAACAGTGCGAACATCTTTTTGACCTTTACGTTAGGGGTTATGAATCCCGACACTCCGTCGGTTTGGGTTTGGGTCTATATCTTTGTCGGCAAATTATTGGTGCTCACGGCGGCCAAATTGGGGTAATTAGCACTCCCGGTGCTGGGGCAAGTTTTTGGTTTACTTTGCCGCTGGCTGAGAATTTTAGGTAATTTTTTGGTATTTTAAATTACATTTAATCTAGCAATTGTGCCAAATATTTAGAACGTTATTAATTGCTGAAACCATTGCCAAATATGCTTCTTCGTTCTGCAGTGGCTATACTTGTGTTGTGCCGTCGCAGGTTCTTTTTGAGTGGTTCAAGCCAAATCTATCGCTCGGAATATTTCGATCGGACTATTGATATTAATTTAAAACCGTGGTATAGTTACCGAAATGTTTTTAAATAAAAAATAAATTTCCGATCTTCACATTTTCTTTAGAAACATCATTTAATCTAGAAAATCTCTAAAACTAGATAAAAAATATGCAATTTATGTTTATCGAGCAAAGCTCTGAAAATACAGCTAAGTACGACTCAGCTAAGTACGACTCAGCTAAGTACGACTCAGCTAAATATAACGAGCGGTCGTTCTCAACTTTAATTCGGACTCTCCGTCTTTCCCAAGGTTACTTTTCTTTCGTTTTAGTCAACTGCAACTCGCTGGCTTTGCGGCAGCAAATAGTCGATCGACTGCAAGTAAATTGTCCCGTGAAACCGCGACAACTGTTTTTGCCCAAATCGGCGACAACTCTCTACAGGACAATCGCAGCAGAAATAGACGGCGAACAGCCTCCAGCTTTAATGCTATTGGGTTTGGAATCAGTGGAGGCGATCGATCGATTGCTCGTTTCTACCAACCTATTATGCAGCGAATTCAGCAAAACATTTTCGTTTCCTCTCGTCTTTTGGGTGACGGATGAGCTCCTGAGAAAAATCATTCGCACCGCCCCAGATTTATACAATCGGATGACGACAATTAGATTCATCAGTAATTAGTAATTAGCCCATCGATTTTAGATTTTAGATTTTAGATTTTAGGTTTTTAACCGTCAACAGTCAATAGATTTTAGATTTTAGATTTTAGATTTTTAACAGTCAACTGTCAACTGTCAACTGTCAACTGTCAACTGTTAAATTCCGCTTCCCAAATCAGGACTAATTCCCGCGCCGCCGCAGTTCCCTCAGCAGGAAAACTTGCCAAAAAGTCTTTATCAGCCCCCACGTCGTAAGGCCCTTCCTTAAACTCCAAAATCACAGTATCCTGTGTCAAAGCTACTAACGTGTGAATAGTGCCCTCTGGCAGTTCGACAGCGCGAGTCGGGCCCGCCGCGCTGACTCGCAACGATCGCAGGATTTGACCGTTTTCGTTCAAAATAACAATACCGACTTCTCCTTGAATCACCACAAAAAACTCAAAACCGTTAACAGCAGGCGGGCGCAGGTGTTGGTGAGGGCGGACATAAGTGCCCGGTTGCAGCACGTTGACAAACCGCTGCACCTTTTCAGACAAATCATGGAAATTATAATTTTGTCGCTGGCGGGGACTGCGGCGGGAGGAAGCGGCAACTTCGTCTAGCAATTCTTGCGTCAGCAATTTGATCGGAGGGGACTGCACAACAGATATCCTGTATTTAATAGTTTTTGAACAAATGGGCTAGTCTGGGATCATCGTTATCAGCATCTCTTGACACATGGAAATCGCAACTCAGGTGCGTATCACTAAGGCAATGCGTTTGTCAAGTATCTTTAGAAAAAGTATTAGCCCGATCGCCCTTTTGACTATTCTAGTCTGCGCCAATACCGTTTTTGCATCTGAACCGACGGCGGCACTGTTGGTTCAGCAGCAATTCTCACAGCAGCAACTTAAAGAAGAAATTCGCGATCGAGTTCAAGAAGAAGTTGACATTGCTTTCGGGCGCACGGCGGTACTGCTTAACGGGCTGGTAATTGCCCTAACTTTGTTTCCGGCAGCAGCCGGAGTCGGGGTTTGGTTTCTGTTGAGCAAATTGTCCAAGCAGACAACAATTGCCCGCCAAGAAATTGAAAGTCTCCATTACGATACAATCTCTCAATTAAAACTATTAATTTCCGACGCTGAAACTATCTTAGGCGAAATTCAACACCAAAATCACTCGGCAGAGGCAGAAACAGACCTTTTATTCCCCGATGCCCAAATTCAAGAATTTGCTCCGGTTAACTATGGCAATTACCAACAGCTATTGACGGCCGCCGACTATGCTAAACAGGGAGATGCTTGTTTCTTTGAAAACCGTTATCAAGATGCGATCGCAGCTTACGATCGGGCCCTGCAAATTCAGCCGGATTTAGCCGATACTTGGAATAACCGAGGAGTAGTGCTCACAAGAATGCAGCGGTATCCAGAGGCGATCGCCTCTTACGAACAAGCTACTACAATTCGCCCCAATTATCCCGATGCTTGGAACAATCGAGGCGTGGTATTGTTGGAGTTGCAGAAGTACCAGGAGGCGATCGGCTGTTACGAACAGGCAATTCAAGCCAAACCCGATTATGCCGATGCTTGGAACAACCGAGGCGTTGCTTTTTCCAAAATGCAGGAGTACGAACAAGCAGTAACTTCTTACAATCAAGCCCTACAAATTAAAAATGATTATACTGACGCTTGGAACAATCGAGGCGTTGCACTATCCAAATTGCAACAATACGAAGCTGCGATCGCTTCCTACGACAATGCTGCTAAAATCCGACCTGATTTTTACAGAATTTGGTACAACAAAGCCCGATGTTATGCGCTACAAGGTAAAATTGAATTAGCAATTGAAAATTTAAAGCGCGCCCTCAATCTCAATCCCAATGTGTGTAAAGAGTTGGCCAAAAGCGAAGCTGATTTGGAGAAGATTCGGGAACATGAGGCATTCAAGCAGTTGATTAATTAATCCTTCAGAAATAATCGTAATCTCTACGATAACAAATAGTCGTAAGATTAAATGAACCGCGAAGACGCTAAGGACGCGAAGGAAGAGAAAGAAGGGATGCAGTTTTTCCTTCGCGCTGTTTGCGTCTTCGCGGTTCGTTTTACAAATATTTCTGCAACAACAAACCCATTTTCTCCTTAGTGGCTGCCGGCACTTGATCCAGCCGAGTCAGAATTGCATATTTCAAAGCAGAATGTGCATCAGATACTGGGGGATTTTCTGTTAGTCTACGGACTGTTTCTTGAATGACTTTTTGAGCATTCTCTGCATTGCGGTGCAAATTTGCTATTACCATTTCTACAGTTACGCTGTCGTGATCTTCGTGCCAGCAGTCATAATCGGTGACTAATGCTAAAGTTGCGTAGGCAATTTCTGCTTCTCTGGCTAATTTTGCTTCGGGCAAATTTGTCATTCCGATGACTGTCGCCCCCCAACTGCGGTAAAGGTGGGATTCTGCTTTTGTGGAAAATGCGGGGCCTTCCATGCAGACGTAAGTGCCGCCCCGGTGCAGGGTAACGTCGGAGAGGTTCAAGGATTCGATCGCACTTGCCAATACTTTAGCCAATTCGCCGCAAACCGGATCGCCGAAAGTGATGTGACCGACTATTCCTTCTCCAAAAAAGGTAGAAACTCGATTTTTTGTGCGATCGATAAACTGATCCGGCACTACCATATCTAAAGGTTTCGCCTCTGTTTTCAGGGAACCAACCGCCGACGCTGAGATTAAATACTCAACTCCCAAACTCTTCATTGCATAAATATTTGCGCGATACGGCACTTCTGAGGGCAAAAAAGTGTGGTTGCGGCCGTGTCTAGCCAAAAATGCTACCGGCGTACCGTCCAATGTTCCCACAATTGCGGCATCCGATGGCGCTCCAAAAGGTGTATCAATTTTCACCTCTTCAATATCCTTGAGGGCCTCCATTTTATACAAACCGCTGCCGCCGATAATTCCGATTTTTGCTTGTGCCATTTTTACCCTCTGCTTGAGTTTTACAAGAGTAATTCTATTGGGCCATCGTTAAGTTGACGTAAAGATAATTAAAGATTTCGTGACAACAGTCACCCTGCATACACTATTTTGTCACTAAAATTATGTGATCGTAATCACAAAGTAGCTTCACAAAATCTTTAAAAATAAAGGTACATAGTTCTGTTATCAACTTTTAGCGTGTTAAGACCGTCAGGAACCTCAGCTATCAAGGCATGAGGCTTGAAAGAGAAATCTAACAAGCCGTCCTGACCAGCCTAAGTCTTAACTGACTACGTTTTTTGAGTCATGACACCGGGCGGATGCGAAGCTAGTCCTCTGCTCTGTCGCTAGTAGTTAAACAACTTTAAGGTAACAGAAGTAGTGCTGCTAGCCCGCGCAAGCTCAGAAAACCTTGGCGAAGCTAACTTTACCCCAGAAATGGGAGTTTGAGGCAACCATACCTCATCGGAGGGGCAACCATACCCCTCCACCCCGCGAGGGATTTAAATTAATGTAAAGCCGTGCTCAAAGCACGGGGTTTCTACCCATTTTTATGATGACAGTCAGCTCTGCTAACCTCCCCAAAATCTCGATCGAGGCGATCGTCCAGCGCATCTTTGCTTTCCGTCAAATTACCCCCCTTGACAGACGGCTGCTGAAATCAGCAATGCTAGCCCAGAAAGGTCTAAACGAAAAAGACCAGTGTCACATCAACCGAGTGTGTCAGGGCATCCAAAACGGCTTGATTTTAGTTGTAGAATAAATTTGCAGCACGATCTCTTGCTAGCTCAAGAACCTGTTTGAAAATTTGTGTCTGAGTCTGTATCTGCTAAAACTGCGTTCGAGCGCTGTTTTACTATTTTTCAGCGCGCGATTTATCAACATCACAAATAATATTATTTACATCTTATCGATCAAAATTTAACAGCCAAAAGCCTGTATAAGTCATGCCACTATCATCGGGCTGGACTAACAAAAAATGTAATCCTTTACTTAATTGCTTACGCTGTTGGTAAACTTGGGCCGCGGCTTTCACCTCGCTATCTTCAAAAGTAGCCACAACCCACCTATCTACTAACCCAGCTTCCAATATCAATCCGTCTGGTTCTCCAGCAATATAATTCAAAGCAAAAGGTTTGGCATCCTGAAGCCATCTAGCCAACCGCATAGACTGGCGTCCACCGTCAATAACAACTCCCGGTACGGGTACTGTTGAGGCCAAGCCCAAATTCAGCGGTAACAGTAATTCTGGCATTTCCAAAATTGGCAGGGGACGCCCTTGGAAAGCATCTTCAATGTCGCCGGCGGGTAGGGAAGCAAAACGCCAGCCATCGCCCCAGAGGTTTTCGGGTAAGGGTACGGGCGGTGGCGAGTCGAGGGCGATCGCACTGTAAGTTTCACCTGTATAATTAGGCAGACTCGAATATTCTTTTGCGCGTTGTTGCAGCAGCAATTTCAGAGCCGCAGTGCGCCGAGTCGCTTCCACCTTGACACCCAAAACTTTGCCCGCAGCCTCAATTAAGCCCAGAGACTGAGGCCTAAATACTTGAATCAAATCTGGCAAATTCTGAGTTTGAGCTTGCTGCTGCAACTGCGAGGCTAGCCAATTAGAATTTGCGTCCCCCTGGCTGCAAACAGCGCTAAATTGAAAACTGCCTTCCGATTCGCAAATTAAGAGTTCCCACAGTGGTTTACCAGTTTCGTCTTGGAGAGGGCGGCGGTAAAAATCGGCTTGCCAAATACGCATAAATAATTAAAATTCAAAATCTACAACTCGATCATTTTAATATAGCTTGGGGACACTGCGATACAATACCGCTTCACTGAGAAAAAACTTCGAGCGATATATTCTCAGTTCATAGTTGAGTTTTATTTCTACTAACACCAGTTAAAAATAATGCAACTGTAGGTCCGCGATCCCAACCGTGACAGTCATCAGTCATCCCCTATTTTCTCATCTAAAATCTAAAATCTAAAATGGTATAAAGGCTCGCTTAGCCATTTTCCATTAGGATCGCGAATTAAATAACTTATAATTTTAATTGTTATTGTGGGATGGGCGTCCCGCCCGTCCAAAAAGGA
>NZ_JAUBUB010000039.1:0-52748 GCF_036705265.1 Microcoleus sp. B4-C2 | reverse complement strand
TTTTCCGTTTCAGCGTAAGGGTTCTAGCTGACGCACCCTACTAGCCTCGTTACTGGTTTAAATGCTCCACAGCTTAAATAACCAATAACTAATAACTAATGACTAATTATTGATCTTTCTGCAAAACCCCATTCAGAAAAATATCTGCGAGTCCTTCGGCCATTTCCTGCATTTCCTGGGGCGAAGCATTCGGCTCCATAATCGTATTTTGACTGAAACCCGCGACTGCAAACATTCCCAAAAATACCTGAGCGACAATCTTCGGATTCATCTTCCGATAAACTCCTTTTTCCATCGCCGTTTCAAAAAAAGCCTCAGCCACATCGCTCATTTTTCCGATGACTTCCAACTGAATTCTGTCGCGCAAATCCGGGTGAAATTGTGCCTCCAAAAAACACACCCGCATCATGTCGCTATTCTCGCGGATATTCAGCATCCGTCGCCGCATCACCTGAGCCACTGCTTTGTAACTGCCCATCTCGCTCAATTCTGTCAGCAAATCCGTCAGCAACTCCACCCATCCTTCCGTCGCCACCTCAATCAAAATCGCTTTTTTATTATCAAAATGCCGAAATAGCGTACCCTCGGCCACCCCAGCCGCTGCTGCTAAATCGCGAGTTGTCGTCCCGTCGTATCCGCTGCGGGCAAACAACCGCTGAGCGGCTTGTAAAATCCGCTTCTTGGTTTCTGTTTCAGAAGGAGGAGACTGATTAAAAATTCGCATGGCTTTGCAATGGGTAATTTGCTACTTGGAACTACGGGAGCTGGACTGAGGGACTAATTGATGTTAAGTTTTAAAAAGAATCTCTGGCATTGAGGGCAAACATTTTTTTGTTTGACAATCCAAAATCCAAAATCTAAAATCTAAAATCGAATGACCCTTTTTGAGATTTGCTGTATCAGCCTAACATCTGCGGCGCAACAGATCGCTTATGCCTCAAAAAATCTTTATCCTGAGAAAAGAATCTCTGGCCACCGAGCACAAACATTGTTTGTTTGACAATCCAAAATCTAAAATCTAAAATCTAAAATCGAATGACCCCGCAGTTCCAAAAACCCCGTGAAGCGAAGCTATCCCCTAGAGAATCGCCCGTGAGCCAAACTCGATTCATCGCCTCCCTGCTAGCCGCTGTACTGCTGTGGTGGGGACTTTCCCCCGAAATCGCCCTCGCCCGCCCCAACCCCGCTAGCGGCTCCCAAGCAGTCTCTGTTCAACCGTCGCTCGATCGAGTAATCAGCCAAGTCAGCGAATTTAAGCTCGACAACGGCATGAAATTCATCGTACTCGAAAGGCCCAGAGCGCCCGTAGCATCGTTTCTGATTCACGCCGATGTCGGCGGCGCAAACGAACCCGACGGCCAAACCGGAGTCGCTCACTATCTCGAACATTTAGCCTTCAAAGGCACGCCAAAAATCGGCACTACCGACTACCAAGCCGAAAAGCCGCTGCTAGAAAAACAAGACCAACTCTTCGAGCAAATGCAAGCAGCCAAGGCCAGCGGCAAAACTGAAGAAGTCGCCCAATTAAAAGCAGAATTTGACAAAGTTGAAGCCGAAGCTTCGCAATTTGTCAAGCGCAATGAACTGGGCAAAATAGTGGAACAAGCAGGCGGAGTCGGACTAAATGCCGCTACTTCCACCGACGCCACAATGTATTTTTACAGCCTTCCAGCTAATAAGTTAGAAATGTGGATGTCGCTGGAATCCGAGCGATTTCTAGAACCAGTATTTCGGGAATTTTACAAAGAAAAACAGGTAATTTTAGAAGAGCGCAGGCTACGAACCGAGAATTCTCCGATCGGACAAATGGTTGAAGCTTTTGCCAACAAAGCTTTCTCTGTTCATCCCTACCGTCGCCCCGTAATTGGCTACACTGAAGACATTAAAAACCTCACCCGCAGCGACGTGCAGAAGTTTTTCGATACTCACTATGTCCCCAGCAAGCTGACTGTGGCAGTGGTAGGAGACGTGAAAGCTTCGGAGGTGAAGCGACTCGCTCAAATTTATTTCGGTCGTTACAAGGCTTCACCAGAGCCTCCAGAATTGCAGATTGTCGAACCTCCCCAAACGCAAACTAAGGAAGTGACGCTGCAATTAAAAACTCAACCTTGGTATTTGGAAGGATACCACAAACCGGCGATGAATCATCCCGACAATGCGGTTTATGAAATGATTGGTTCTTTGCTCAGCGATGGCCGCACTTCTCGGCTCTATAAATCTTTGGTAGAACAACAGCAATTGGCGCTGGCTGCTCAAGGTTTCAGCGGTTATCCGGGGGAAAAGTATCCGAATTTGATGTTATTTTACGCTCAAACTGCTCCGGGCCGCACGGTTGATGAAGTAGCCTCCGCTTTGAGGAAGGAAATCGAGCGCCTGAAAACAGAGCCGGTTTCTGCTTTGGAATTGGAGCGCGTGAAAACTCAGGCGAGAGCCGATTTGTTGCGATCGCTCAATTCTAATATGGGCATGGCATTTTCGCTGGTGGACTATCAAGTAAACACCGGTTCGTGGCGAAATTTGTTTAAGGAATTGGATGCGATCGCGGCTGTTACTCCCGCTGACATTCAGCGTGTCGCTCAGGCAACTTTCCGCCCGGAAAATCGCACGATTGGTAAGCTTTTGCCACTGTAAGAAGAAGGAAGAAGGAAGAAAAACTCGTTTTCAGGCTCTGCCCCTTCCTGACAACTTAAGACTAAAACCCATAATAAATGTCGCTTTTAGTCGAATCTAGATCCCCCTAAATCCCCCTTAAGAAGGGGGACTTTGAGAACACTCTTGTCCCCCCCTTAATAAGGGGGGTTAGGGGGGATCTTGCAGTTCGCGACAAACAAGAGAGACGGTAGGTTTAACGTTAAGTTGTCACGCCTTGGGCAGAGCCGGGGAACGCAGATCCAGAGGCTCTGCCTCGCTATGTCACAATAGGAAACTTAGGAGAAAGAATGAAAAGGACTAAATTGAGACTGAAAAAAGTAAAGTTATTTCTGCTATCGCTGTGCTTTTTTACTGTTTCACTGGGCACGTTTAATTTGTTACCTTCCTTTGCTGCTGCACCGAAACACTACGACGAATTAACATTTCCCCCGCTGTCCGAAATTAAACTGCCTAAATATACTCGCTTCGAGCTGAAAAATGGCATCCGGGTGTATCTGATGGAAGACCGGGAACTCCCGTTAGTCGGGGGAACGGCGCTATTTCGCACGGGCGAGCGCTTTGAACCTGCCGATAAAATTGGACTGGGAAGTTTGACGGGAGAAGTGATGCGAACTGGCGGCACGAGCCGGCATACGGCTGATGAACTAAATCAGTTGCTAGAACAGCGAGCAGCTTCGGTAGAAACGGGGATTGATGTTAGTTCTGGTACCGCTAATTTTAGTGCTTTAGCTGAAGATTTGGAACCCGTGTTTGACTTATTTGCAGAAGTGATTCGGGAACCAATATTTGCTAAGGAAAAGTTAGATTTAGCGAAGAACCAAACTCAAGGTGCGATCGCCCGCCGCAATGACGATCCTGACGATATTACCGGCCGCGAGTTTCAAAAGTTAGTTTATGGCGATCGCAGTCCTTACGCGCGCACGGTAGAATACAAAACCCTCGCCAATATTTCCCGCGACGATGTGGTGAGTTTCTACCAGAAATATTTCCATCCCAAGAATATGATTTTGGGTATTGCTGGCGATTTTGATACAGCTAAAATGCTATCGCTCGTCGAGGAAAAATTTGGCAACTGGGAACCGAATCAAAGTGCAGAAGTGCCTGCTCTACCAACCGTATCGCCAGCAAAGGACGGCGGCATATTTTTGGTAAATCAGCCGCAATTAAGTCAAAGTTACGTGCAGATGGGACATTTGGGCGGAATGCTCAGCAGTCCAGATTACGGTGCTTTGGATGTGATGAATGGGGTTCTCAACGGTTTCGGCGGTCGTTTGTTTAATAACGTGCGATCGCGCCAAGGCTTAGCTTATTCAGTATACGCGGCTTGGAGTCCGAGATATGACTATCCGGGGGTGTTTGTCGCTGGAGGCCAAACGCGATCGGACGCAACAGTACCGTTTATCCAGTCAATTCGGGCAGAGATCGATCGTATCCGCACCGAACCAATTACCCAGGAAGAATTAGCTTTTGCTAAAGATTCCACCCTAAATTCATTCATCTTCAAATTTGAAAATCCCAGTCAAACTTTGTCGCGATTAATCCGCTACGAATACTACGGTTATCCCGAAGATTTCATTTTTCGCTACCGCCGCAGCATCGAAGCAGCAACAATTGCCGACGTGCAGCGCGTAGCTCAGACCTACTTGAAACCGGAGAATCTGGTAACATTAGTAGTGGGAAATACCGAGGCAATTCAACCGCCGTTATCGAGTTTGGGAACTTCGGTAAAAGTGCAATCTGTTGATATCACAATTCCCTCGGCGACTTAATTTATTTGTGATTAGGAGTCGCCGATCTGGGTAAGGACACGGCAATGCCGTGTCCCTCCTATTTGCCACACAATCCTACACTAAAAATCAATACTCAAAGGCGCTCTCGGAAACGGAATCACATCCCGAATATTCCCCATTCCAGTCATAAACTGCACTAACCGTTCAAATCCCAAACCAAACCCAGCGTGAGGCACAGTACCGTAGCGGCGCAAATCCAAATACCACCACAATTCCTCCTTATTCATACCCTGGGCTTCCATGCGCCGCTCCAACACATCCAGCCTTTCTTCCCGCTGCGAACCGCCGATAATTTCCCCAATATTAGGAGCCAAAACATCCATTGCTCGCACCGTTTTCTCGTCCTCATTTAAACGCATATAAAATGCTTTAATCCCGACGGGATAGTCGCTGACAATGGTCGGCTTTTTAAACAAATCCTCAGCCAAATAACGCTCGTGTTCCGACTGCAAATCCAAGCCCCAACTTACCGGAAAATCAAACTTTTTGTCGGCTTTTTCCAAAAGTGCGATCGCCTCAGTATAAGTAATCCGCTCGAACTGATTATTAATGATATTTTCAGCCGTAGCCAAAACCGTTTTGTCAATGCGCTCATTGAAAAACTCCATATCTTCCGGGCAATGATCCAAAACGTATTTAAAAATGTACTTTAAAAACGCCTCAGCCAAATCCATATCTCCCTGCAAATCACAGAAAGCCATCTCCGGTTCAATCATCCAAAACTCAGCCAAATGTCGCGAAGTATTAGAATTTTCCGCTCTAAAAGTCGGGCCAAAAGTGTAAACATTGCCGAAAGCCATCGCCATAACTTCCGCTTCCAACTGACCGCTAACTGTTAAATAGGCGCGCTTTCCAAAAAAGTCTTTAGCATAATCAACCTCTTGCGAATCAGTGCGCGGCACATTCTTTAAATCAAAATTAGTAACGGCGAACATTTCCCCCGCACCTTCGCAGTCGCTAGCAGCAATAATCGGAGTATGAACCCACAAAAAACCACGTTCTTGAAAAAATTGGTGTACGGCCGCCGAACAAGCATTGCGGACTCGAAAGACAGCACCGTGAGTGTTTGTGCGCGGCCGCAAATGCGCGATTGTCCGCAAAAATTCAAAGGAATGGCGCTTTTTTTGCAGGGGATAAGTTTGCGGGTCTGCATCGCCGTAAACTTGTACTTGTGAAGCTTTCAACTCAATTCGCTGTCCCTTCGCCGGAGATGCTACCAGCACTCCCGACACTTCTAGAGATGCACCTGTATTCAGTTGTTTCAGTACATTTTCAAAGTCTGGCAAATCTGAATTTATGACTACTTGCAAGTTAGCCATCGCCGAACCATCGTTGACTTCGACAAAGGCAAATTCTTTCAATTCGCGCTTAGTGCGAACCCAGCCTTGAACAGTTACAGTTTCGTCGGGTTCACCAGCGCGCAAAATTGCTGCTATTCGTTGAGTTGTCATATCCACTCCTGTTTATTTAATATTTTGCACCATATTTCTCTCTTTTCTCTTCCTCTGCGCCCTCTGCGCCCTCTGCGGTAAAAAAAAATCAAAAATCATAACATAATTCAACCGACATAGGATTTCAAAATCCAACCGATCAAAATGCCAAGCCCCCCAAACCGAACTGCTTGCCAAAAAGGTTGTTTTATGCTTCCCCACGAAAACAGGCTGCTTTCTAAATTCAACTCGATAGTTTCCAATTCTTGCTCAATTTCCCGCAATTCTTTTTTGAGTTGCGGCAATGGATTTTGGCGCTTGGACTGGCGGATTTCTTCGCGCCGATGACCGAGTTCGACTTGGCGCTGTCGATCGACCTGAATTTGAGTGTACCGTTCTTTGACTGCTGCGAGCGATCGCTCAACGGCTGCGATCGCTTGAACAAACTCACTTTCTTGCTCTTCGGGATTTAACTCTGACGGCTGTTGAGGCATTTCGATCTGCAAACCTGACAATAATAATAAAAAAAACCGATTTCCAATTAAGTTGTTATTATATGCAGTATATTTTTAAAATTCTGAAACGGCAGCCAAATCCGTATAATTGCCAATTATGCTTGAAACTACACAAACAACCCAAACTGTCAACCTCAACGAGCTGAGTACGGTAGAACTAGCCCAAGCTCTCGCCGCGCGCCTCGCCATCCCCGAAAAAGATTGGCATCGCCTCAAAGCCAACCGTTCCGCGCGCGCCTGCGAGCAAGCTGCGGCTGCTTTGGTCTTTTTGCTCAAAAAACAGCCCGAAGAAGCTCTCCCGCGCTTAAACCAAGCAGCAGGATGGCTGGATCGATCGATATCTGCTCCTCCCTGTCCCACCCACGGCAAATGATTTTGAGTTTTGATTCTGGAGTTTTGGCTTGAGTAGTTGCTCAAAACTTAGACAATCGCGCCGCTCGATCGAGCAGCGCGATTGTGAGTTCAAAAGATTTATACTTTTTTAACTCAAAACTCACATTTTGCATTATGATCAGCTATCAATAGCCATAGCGTTCAAATTCTCACTGCCAACTTCAGTCCGGGAACGAAAAAATTTCCAGGTCTAGCTGAGGTGAAAACTGCTGCTTTCATAGCGGTGCTAGCGCAACCCCGGCAGCCGATAGCGACTGGGAAGTTCTTTGCACAGCCGTAACTCGGTACCTTGAGAATTCCACTCTACCCGATCGAATATTTGGTAAAGAATAAACAACCCCCTACCACATTCCTGTTCCACATGGGGTAGTGCAGAGTTATCTGCAACCTCCTCTGCGAGGAGATTGTCGCAATCATCGGTATAAAGGTTGCAACTGCAAGGGGCCTTAAAGCCAGAACCTTCATCCGATATCACCCACCAATATTGGTTTTGGACGATCGAAAAACGGACTCCAACAGTTTTACCGGGATCTAATTTGTTTCCATGCTTAGCAGCATTTACCAAAGCTTCTTGAAGCCCCAACCGCAATTGGGCTTGCCAGATTTCTGGCACCTCTGCTAGGAGCAGATCCAAAATAGGACAAAGGTATAGAGTAGAAGCGAAGCTAATAGTAATCCAATTGCGTCCGACGGGACGAGGTGAAATAGCAATCACTCAGAAAACTCCCTAACTTTCAGGTGGATAAAGTTCACACCCTGCATAGTTGGCTCCCTAGTATTCAAAATGCTAATTAATTGAGCGGCGCAGCTCTACTTATATCTTAGAGTATCCAAGCAATTAAGAACAGCAAACCACGTCACAAAATATTCAGCGATTCTGAGAAACTTCTGCAGAGAACCATCAGTAATTTTACTTATAAGTTCTCCCAGCAGCGAAATTTTGAGCTCAGCTTTTGCCAGCTAGCAACCAAACCACTAGCTGCATCCTCGAAGCCGTCAACACCTCTTGAACAAACGATCCCCACCTAGAAAAGCTCTCCAATAACTATAAAAAAGTCGATCCCTTAACCCTCGCCAATCAGGTTCGACCCTCGCAGCCCCTAGGCAAGCGCCATCGCCCAGAACTTGATTTTGCCGCCAAACAGCAAAATCATCATACCTAGGTATGTTGCAGCCAAAACCCAATTTATTATCCAAAATGCGATCGGGTCAAATATCTCCCATTGCTGCGCCCCTCACAAAATCAATATTTGTTACAAAACTTATTAATTATGAGTGCGTGAGATCCCGATATCTCAACTCGCCCAAATTGACCAATCCTTTGCTGGCGCAACTCCGGCTCCTTGGTAAAACTATATAAATCTGAATGTCGCGATACAATAGTTAAAGTAAATAATTATTTCTTTACATTATGCAAGCAACCCCAGCCATAACCACAGCCCCCATAGCTGGAACTTACTGGCAGTGGCGAGGGCATTCAGTATACTACGTTCGATCCAGCGATCGGCATCCAGAACGCCCTCCCCTGCTGTTAATTCACGGTTTTGGAGCATCCACAGACCACTGGCGCAAAAATATAAGCGGCCTGAGCAAAGACTTTGAAGTGTGGGCGATCGACCTTTTGGGATTCGGGCGATCGGCAAAACCCGAATTACAGTACAGCGGCGACCTCTGGCGCGACCAACTCCACGACTTTATCACCAACATCATCGGCCGGCCCGCCGTACTAGCAGGCAACTCCCTCGGAGGCTACGCCGCCTTGTGTGTAGCAGCAGGGCGCCCCGAATCAGCAGCCGGACTCATATTAATCAACAGCGCCGGCCCCTTCAGCGAACCGCAGCCCGCACCCGAAGCCCCGCCCTTGCAAAAAGCCATATCTGCAGTAGCTAAAACCTTATTTCAGCAAGATTGGGCAAGTTTTCTGCTGTTCCAGTACGTGCGCCAGCGATCGACAATTCGGAAAACCCTAGAAAAAGTATATCTCGACCAAAGCGCCGTCACAGACCAATTAGTAGAAGAAATATACCTTCCCTCCTGCGATCCCGGTGCCCCCAAAGTATTCGCCTCCGTATTCCGAACACCCCAAGGCGAAAAAATTGACGTATTACTTAGTCAATTAACCTGCCCATTGCTAATGCTTTGGGGAGAAGGCGATCCGTGGATGAATTCCACAGAAAGAAGCGCCAAATTTCGCAAACACTATCCGCAGTTAACAGAACACTTTATCAAAGCCGGTCACTGTCCCCACGACGAAGTACCAGAACAGATAAACGAACTGATTCGCGCATGGATAATTGACAAGGGCATGGGGCATGGGGCATAGGGCATAGGGCATGGGGCATCGGGCATAGGGCATGGGTTACTGGTTATTGGTTATTAGAACGAATAACTAACAAGAAACATAGGACAAATAACCAATGACTAATGACTAATGACTAATGACTAATGACTTCATTTAACTTTCAGGTTAAATTATACTTACATATTCTGAGGAGACGGAAACAATGACCCGCAAAAAGACTCGCCGCCATTTTATATTGAGCAGTATAGCTGTTGCCAGCGGCATTGCAGGTGCTAAGGCGATCGAACAGCAGGATCGGGAAATCATAGCCGCACCCAATAACCAGGCGGCCGCCACAGTAAAAATGCCAGAACGACTTTTAGGCAACACCGGCGTGAAAGTGCCGATTTTCGGTTTGGGGGGGGCCGGACAAACACCGCTGTCGCAGCCGGGAAGAGAAGCAGAAGCAGCGGCGCAAATTGAACGGGCGATCGAACTAGGCATTCGCTATTTTGACACGGCGGCCGACTACGGGCCCAGCGAAGAAAACTTAGGCAAAGTTTTGCCACCATATCGAGATCGCCTATTCCTAGCCTCAAAAACCGCCGCCAGAGACAGAGACGGTGCGTGGAGAGACTTAGAGCAATCGCTCAAAAGATTGAAAACCGATCGGCTAGACTTGTGGCAACTCCACCACGTCTCATTCCAAACAGAATTAGACCAAATTTTCAGTACCAAAGGAGCAATAAAAGCGATCGAAGAAGCCAAACAGCAAAAAATAATTCGTTTTTCCGGCATCACCGGACACCACGAACCAGCCATCATTGCTGCAGGCTTGGAACGCTATCCTTTTGACACAACATTAATCTGCCTCAACGCCGCCGAAAAACATCACCCGCGCTCCTTTGTTACCAGCGCTTTACCAGTGGCCAAAGCCAAAAACATCGGCGTCATAGCCATGAAAATACCAGCTTACGGCAAATTATTTCAGAACGGTGTTTTAGATGGAATGCACCAAGCAATGGGCTACACGCTTTCACTTCCCGGCGTGCACTGCTGCGTCATCGCCGCCGAGTCAGTAAAGCAATTAGAAGAAAACTTAAAAGTCGCCCAAGCATTCAAACCCCTGAACCCAACAGAAATGGCAGCACTTGAAAAACGCACCGCCGCCGCTTGGCAAGAAAATACATTTTTCCGACAGTGGACTTAAGATATCAACTCCAAAATTCCCTTTTTCATCTGTGTTTATTTTAGTGTTTTTATTGTGTCGCGGGCGTCCCGCCCGCGGTCTCAACTCCACGCTTCATCAGAATTATTCATCTCTCTTATCTCCCTCTGTGTTCTCTGCGTTCTCTGTGGTTAAATCCTTCCGATCCAACCGGAAACGATATGAATCATAGTTTTGTATGAAAACTCAAGTCCTCACTACGAACCTACAACGTTTATGTTACCAAACTTGATATCATCTGCGGTGAAAATACCTCAAATCACAAAACAAGGCGAGCCAACCCGCTCGCCTTGCTTGTTATCATAAAAAATGCACTTTGTCAACAGCAAAGAGCTACTTTTTTTTCCGTTTAGCCTTATCTAACCGCCTACGATCGCGCCACTCAACAGAAGTCAAATAAGCCACCCCGCCAGTCACTGTCACTAGCAGTACAAAGGCCACTAAAACGAGAAAATTAGCAATCGAAAATTCCACAACCCCTCTTCCTCTGATTTTACATTTTCTACTTTCGATTTTAGATGAAAAATGTTAACAATTAACAGTTGAATTTAGACGGCTAACTGTTAACTGTTAACACTCCCTTCAAACTGCTGGCAACTCTGACAAAATGGTAAACCTAACATGATTAATTGCCAGACTTCCCACGGAAACCTCCTCCTTATTTAAAGGAAGACCGCCGCTAGTGAGACTTTGAAACCGAATTCCCTTGCCAATTTCTACGTGATACCAAGCCAAACCCATAAAAAATCGCAACGGATAAGGGCCTCTGTCTTGAATATCATCAGGATTAGATTCCATCGGCACCCAGCCAAAACCTGGAATGTAAAATTCCAGCCAAACGTGATTGAAATCCGGTTCCAGCGACACACCTTTTCTGTCACCAAAAGCGGGGCACTTGTAGCGGCCGATCGTGCGGCAAGCAATCCCGTTTAACCTAGCCAAAGCTAACAAAAGTCCCACGTATTCGCCGCAGGAACCGATACCACGGCGCAGCACAATATCGGGAGTGTCAATGTGAGGTCTAATTCCGTAAGAAAGTTGATCGTAAACAAAATTACGAATGCTCAGCAATTGCCTGAGAATGTTAGTTTCCGAGCCAATGGCAGCCACAGCAGCCGATCGCACAATTTCCGTATCCATCGCCAAGTTGTCATTATCCACCAAATACTTAGCTGCAAACTCCGGCGACAGCTTCGGAATCTTTTCCACATCCCTCGGTGACAACTGATACTTAATCGATCGAACTTCTAACAAAGCCTTCCAGCCAAAAATTCGGCGTTCCCCAGGGTGCAGCCGATCGAACTTAAACACCGCCACCCGTTCCCCTTCCTGAATTTCCTCAGTAAAAGGCATTCCAATCGGCGTAATTTTCCTAACCTTTTGCCGGTGAGTTTGCGAAGGCAAAGCAATCCGCCACTCCAAATTTTCGATGTCTACCTCATCGAGAGGAGACAGTTCCTCCACATAAGACATTTCCATCAAAAAACCGTTTGACAAAGCGTAGCGATCGGCTTCATTGTAGTGAAAAGACAAAGGCTGAATAAAAGTGCGATCGCGCTTCGTCAACTGAAAAGGATCTTCCGAATTCGGGTCATCCCGGATGTAAAGTTCATCCCCGGCATAAGCCACGTACAGAACCTCCTCCCCCGTTTCGGAATCCTTGTGAAAAGCCAAACCCGAAGGCGACTCAAAGGGAGTCAAAACACTAAATTTAATCTCCCCAGTTCCCCGTTCCAAACAGTAAACAGTTTGCTCAGTCTTGTCGCAAACCCAAATTTCCTCATCCCGGACTGTGATATTTTCTACCCCAATACCGGGGGCGTAAAACCGAGTAATTTCCCGACCACTTTTCAGGTCAAAAACCAGAATATAGCCCAATCTCTGGCAAGTCACATAAAGCGTAGATTTCCACACAGCAATCCCGTCAGCAGGATAAGAAAGCGAAACAAAATGTTCCGGTTTGAGTTCAGCGATCGCCCCGTCCAGAATTGCGCCCCGACAGCAACAAATATCCTCATCCCGCGCAAACCAGAGAGTATCTTCCGAAATAGCCAGCCCCGTTGCGCCGGCAAACTTAGCCGTTTGATAAGGATTCAAAACCGTAGTGTTGTCACTTTCTCGATCGATCTCCAATAGCAGCCCTTCGGCGCGATCGACAGCGAACAACCTATTTCCTAAAAAAGCAATGCCGTGCAGTGCCAAGACTCCGATGGGTCTGACCATCCGCAGCCCCGAAGGCTGTTTGTCCGAGAGAACAGGTGAATCGAGATTCATGCTAAATTTCTTGCCGGTATTGTACACAAAAACTGATTTGTAACTTGTAGCCGATCGCTTGAGGTTCACCAGCAAAATTGCCGAGTTTCCTGATATCCAGGACTGACGCATCAACCAGGTGTTTTTACCAAAAGACGCGTTGTAGCCTCTTGCTAGAGTTAAAACACCCCGAATATTAGGGTTTAACAAGCTCAACCCAACCTGCTGCAGTGAATGGAAGTAAGTATAACTACTAAGCTACCACTGACAAACGCGACAGAGAATTCTATGTTGAGCAGAGCGACCCAAATAATCGTATCTGCCTGAAGATATAAATTAAGTACAACAGATTACTATATCGGTCAAAACCTTGGATAGAATAAAACCGTGCGATAAAGTTCCTAGGTTCATCAGAAGGCAGGTTCGTCATGGCTTTGAAGTCTGCTCTAAATATCGGTGCTCTTTCCTTAATTCTGTCTTTAAAGGCACTGGCCGCCGGTAGTTTTTTAATACCAGCAGAGGCTCTCAACAGCCCCGCAAACATTGTCCAGCGCGCATCACCACCGCAGCTACCCCTCAACTGGCAAACAGTTCAACCCGCCCAAGCAAGCGGAAGTAGACCCAACGGCGAGCAATTGGGAGCCGCCTGGAATAGCTTTCAACCGCCACAGGACGGAGTACCCGGAAGGCGGGAAGGGGGAGGAACCCGCGGCTTAGAATGCCCCACGGCCACCACTGCCTTAACTGCCTTGATTCCCCAATCAACTATGGGGCAAACCATATCAGCAAAGCCAACATTTTTCTACTACCTTCCCGTAGCCCTAGACAAAACAGTTCAGTTTGAGTTAGCAGACGAAAGGGACAAAACACTATACAAAAAAAGTTTTCGCATGGTAACTAGCCGTGCAGGTGTAGTTAGCGTCAGCCTCGACTCCGACGACAACTCGCCAGCCTTGGAAGTTGGCAAAAACTATCAATGGTACTTTACTATCAAATGCAACCCCAAAAATACAACAGATGATGTTCTCGTTTCCGGGTGGATCAACCGCACCGCACTCCCCCCAACCGTGAAAACAGAGTTGGATCGATCGTCCGATCTCACCAAGCTCAGCATCTTCGCCCAACAAAATCTCTGGTACGAGTACCTGGCAACTCTAGCTCAATTGCGTATCCAGTCTCCCAGCGATGCCAGTTTAGCGAGCCAGTGGTCAGCAGTGCTCAACTCAGTCGAACTCGGCAAAATAGCCCAAGAACCCTTAGTCGCAAGTGAGTTAACACCTATCACAAGAAAATAATTCGACACCAGCTTCACGCAAAGAATGCAGCGGTAGGCCCGTACCCCAAACCCTGATACCCATAAGTCAGTCGATTTTAGATTTTAGATTTTAGATTTTAGATTTACTTGCTGCATTGAATCTGGGAGCAGGAACAGGAGTCTAAAATTTTAGGATCTACACTGATGAACATTCGGGGCACGGTATCCGTTTTTGGGCGAGTCATTGCCAATTCTAAAATCTAAAATCTAAAATCTAAAATAGTATGAGGGGTGCAGCAAGTACGAAAAGCTCGGTTTCGATCGCGGTATTTGGCAGCGCCCCAAATGATTTTTGCCTGTTGCGGGTTGTTTGGTCGATCGTCCTAAATAAATTAAAATTTTTGTACGGATCGGCAGTTCGGACTTTTGGCATCTGGAAAGGCGGGCGGTGGAAATTTTGATGGTCAAATTTCGCCTAATACTAAATGATAAACTGGCATAGTCAAGCAGCCGACAAACTTATTTTAGAGAAATTATTAATTATGCGCCCGAATGCAAATATTGCACTATTTCGGTTGGGGATTTCACTTCTAACTGCGCTGCCGATGGCTTGCTTGTATGCCAATAAAGCTATATCCCAAACAAAGGATATTTCTCTGTTGCCCGTCGCCGCTGACAACTCAGCAGATACGGGCAATCAAGTATTAGCACTGCAAAAACTAGAAATCAAGCAGGATGAAACAGCAACAAACTTAAATCAGCTTCCCGATGCGATCGAGACCAACCCTGAACCAGAAACACCATCGAACCGGGCACAGAACAGCCAAGAAGCCTGTTCCACAAGCAGTTTGATTGATTGTGGTACGGGCATCTTGCCCGTAGCAAAAAATCTCGTTGACAACGATCGCCAATGTCAGAACCCGCTAGATTGTAATTTTTTAGCCCAGAACCCGCAGACGCCACCGGGAAACCTCCCGCCCGACTTAAACCGCGATCTAGTACCAAATCCGCTGTTACCGTCGCCGCCGACTCAGCCAGATCCCAATCGCGATCGATTTCTGCAACCGGCCCCGCAGCCTTCCCCAGAACCTCCCCAAGTACCGCCCACAGTAGCGCCGCCGTCTCCGTCGCCAGTTCCCCCAACGCTGCCGAATACACCAATTGATGTGCAGAAAATTCAAGTAGTTGGCAGCACAATTTTAAGCCAAGACGAAATTAATGCCTTAGTCAACCCCTTAGAAGGCCGTTCTACCACCCTAGAACAGCTCAAACAAATCGCCGACAAAATTACCGAAATTTACCTCAATCGTGGCTACATCACTTCGAGAGCAGTCTTGCCGCCCCAAACTATCACCGCAGGGGTAGTCCAAATTCAAGTGATTGAAGGCAAGCTAGCCCGAATTGAGGTAGAAGGAACTAAAAGATTGAATCCAAGTTACATCCGCAGCCGGATTCGACTCGGTGCCGGAAGGCCTTTAAGCACAGCTTTATTAGAAGACCAACTCCGGCTGCTGCGAGTCGATCCTTTATTTGACAATGTAGAAGCCAGTCTGCGGGCCGGGGATAATGAAGCCGAGAGCATTCTGATCGTCCGAGTTTCGGAAGCTAATCCCTTTCAACCTACTTTCAGCATTGACAATTACTCGCCTCCCAGTGTCGGTTCCGAAAGATTGGGAGTTAGTTTGCGGCACCGCAATATAACAGGAAATGGCGACGAACTGGCAGCAGCTTATTATCGCTCGCTCGGCGATTCAGACGTGTTTGATTTTAGCTATCGCGTGCCGCTAAATGCGATGAATGGCACTTTGCAATTGAGGGCGGCACCGAATCGCAACAGTATCGTACAATCACCTTTTAACCGTTTTGACATTTCGGGAAAATCGCATTTATTTGAAGTTAGTTACCGCCAGCCGCTGCGGAGAACGCCGATCGAAGAATTTGCCTTATCTGCTGGTTTTACTTATCAGACAGGCAGAACTTTTCTCGAAGGCGAACCGTTTCCTTTTGGCACCGGCCCGGACTCCAATGGTGTCAGCACTACGAGTGCAATTAAGCTGGGACAGGACTACATTCGGCGCGACCCGCAGGGTGCTTGGGCCGTGCGATCGCAATTTACGATCGGCACTAGCTTGTTTGATGCTACTCAAAACGAAGGTTCCGATCCCGACGGACAATTTTTGAGTTGGCTGGGTCAAGTGCAGCGAGTACAGCGATTGAATGACAAACATTTATTAATTTTGCAGGCAGACTTACAGTTGTCAGCTAATAGTTTGTTGCCTTCCCAGCAATTTGTAATTGGCGGCGGACAATCTTTGCGCGGCTATCGCCAAAACGTCCGTTCTGGTGATAACGGCTTCAGAGTTTCCATCGAAGATCGGATTACTTTACAACGCGATGCTTCGGGAAATCCCAAACTTCAATTGGCTCCTTTTTTGGATGCGGGTACCGTATGGAACGTTGCGAACAATCCTAATACATTAACCAATCAGACATTTTTAGCAGGTCTGGGTTTGGGGGTAATCTGGGAACCAATACAGCGGGTGAACCTGCGAGTAGATTACGCTTTTCCTTTGGTGAGAATTAGCGATAAAGGCGACAATCTGCAAGATAACGGCATTTACTTCAACATAATTTATACGCCCTAAAGGGACTTACTGATATCTGGCATCATTGTCAGCAACAGGCAAGATGCCTGTTCCACAAAATATAAATTTTCTTGTGGAACAGGCATCTTGCCTGTTCATAAAACCCACATTCCGCAGATGTGGGTCAAAAGATAATAACATCGACGAGCCAACGCCCCGCCGATCGATTCAAGTTACATCCCTTAACGTCTTTTCCTCACCGTTGACGCAGCCAATGACAGACAAAGATTATAAAAAATGATAGAGTTTCTCTTTAACATAAATATTTTTTTTTGACAACTAACGCCCAGCGAATCTTAATTTTAATCACCTCGGTAAAAAATGAGCCAACGCTAAGCAGATTTGCCTATCCAAAAAGAAACTATAGCTTTTGGCTTTTACGGATTCGCTAGAGAAAGGTTTAGTTGACCCCCCTCTCCCAATTCTTAACTCTCCCAAAAAACAATTATGCTGCCAGATAAATACCGAAAAGTGCATCGCTGTCTCCCTCTGGTGATAGGAGTTGTATTCGCTACCACCTACAGCATCCCCATCAGCGGCCAACCCAGAACTACCAGAGTGTCTCAGTCATCAACAACAGAAAACCTTAACCCATCAGGAATAAAACAACCAGTACAAGCATTTGCTGGACAACTCGCCGTGTTTTTAGGACATGAGGCGGATGTCACCAGTGCTGTCTTTAGCCCCGATGGCAGTAAAATTTTGACGGCGAGTGAGGATGAAACTGCCCGTCTATGGGATCTTAATGGCAATCATTTAACGGTATTTCGAGGTCATGACAAAGAAGTCAGACGTGCTATCTTTAGCCCCGATAGCCAGCACATTCTGACCATTACTGAGTATGAAGCCATCCGCCTGTGGGATCTCAAAGGCAATCTCCTCAAAGAGTTCCGAGGGGTTGAGAATGGCGATAAAGTCATAAATGCCGTATTTAGTCCAGATAGCCGGCAAATTCTCACCATTAGTCGGTTTTCCGAGCGAGCCGGTTTTAGGGATAAATTTCATTTGTGGGATATCAACGGCAATCTCCTCGCTGAGTTCCAAGGTCATCAAAAGATAACAAGTGGCGGATTAGTCTCCTCAAAAGCTGTATTTAGCCCGGATGGTCGCCAAATCCTTTCTGTCGATTCCCATGGAATTGTTTACTTATGGGATAGCAAAGGTAATCTTCTCAAAGAGTTTCAGGAACATGAAGATAGTGTCATTAATGCAAAATTTAGTCCCGATGGTAGCCAAATCCTCACGGCTAGTGCAGATAAAACTGCCCGTCTGTGGGATACCCAAGGTAATGGGTTAGCCGTGTTTCAGGGGCATAAAGAGTCGGTTTACAGTGCAGAATTTAGTCCCGATGGTCGGCAAATCCTCACCGCTAGTAGCGATACAGCCAGGGTTTGGGATACTAAAGCCAATCTTTTAGCAGAATTCCAGGGACATAAAGTTTATCGCTGGGGTGTACAAGGATTTAGCCCCGATGGCCGGCATATTCTAACCAGTAGTCGAGATGGAACTGCTCAAATTTGGGATACCAAAGGCAATCTCAAAGCAAAGTTGCGGGGACATGAGAGTGCAGTGAGTGCAGTATTTAGTCCAGACGGTAAGCAAATCCTCACCTTTGGTTGGGATCAAGTGCCTCGTTTGTGGGACGTTTCAGCCTCAATTGCTGCTGAATCTGAGCAAATAGTGGCTAGGGAAACCCTTCTAGAAAGTGTGTCTGAAAATAATGCTCAACTGGCAATATTTCGGGGACATGAAAGTTTGGTTAGCAGTGCTGTCTTTAGTCCCGATAGCCGGCAAATTCTCACCGCCAGTCGAGATGAAACGGCACGATTATGGGATCTTAAAGGCAATATCCTGGCAGAGTTTAAAGGACATGAAGAAGGCGTCTATCGAGCAAGATTTAGCCCCGATGGGAGTCAAATCCTCACCACCAATGGTGAGAACATCCGTTTGTGGGATAACAAAGGCAATCTTCTCTCTGTATTGCAAGGGGGCAGTCACATCAATGCAGTATTTAGCCCGGATGGTAGCAAAATCCTCCCCAGCGATTGCCTGTGTTATCCGGTTAGTCTGTGGGATAGCCAAGGTAATCTCCTCACTGAGTTGCGGGTACCCAGGAAAGTTGAGGACATAGAAGAATTGCAGTGGATGGTTAACAGTGCAACATTTAGTCCCGATAGTAGCCAAATTCTCACCGCCAGTGAGGATAAAATTGCCCGATTGTGGGATACCAAAGGTAATCTCTTAGCCGAATTCCCACTCGGACATGAGAAGGCCGTCAAAAGTGTCGTTTTTAGCCCCGATGGTCGTCAATTTTTGACAGCAAGTGATGATGAAACTGCCCGTTTGTGGGATCTTAAAGGTAATCTCCTTGCCGAGTTCCGAGGGCATAAGGAAAGACTCGAAAGTGCTGTATTTAGTCCTGATGGAAGTCAAATTCTGACTGAGAGTTTACATGATACTGCTCGTCTGTGGGATCTCAAAGGCAATCTCTTAGCAGAGTTTCGGGCAGATGAAACACATCTTGGAAGTGCAATCTTTAGCCCCGATGGTCGGCAAATTCTCACGACTAGCAGTGAGACTTTCGGCCCTGGAATCGCCCGTCTGTGGGATACCAAAGGTAATCTCTTAGCAGAGTTCCGGGGACATGAAGGTGTCATTCACAGTGCAGTCTTTAGCCCAGATGGTCGGCAAATTCTCACTGCTGGTAATGAAGGCACTGCCCGGTTGTGGGATGTGTCAGTGGCAATTACTGCCCAAGCCGAGCAAATGGCTGCCCTACAAATTTTTCAGGAAAGCTTGTCCAAAAATAACGCTCAACTGGCAGAGTTACAGGAGAACAACGAAGTCCAGCGTGCCGTATTTAGCCCTGATGGTCGCCATATTCTTACCACGACCGAGAAAATGGTTCACCTGTGGGATACCAAAGGCAATCTTCTAACCGAGTTTCAAGTCCCTCAAGAAAGACTCTCCAGACCTGTATTTAGCCCCGATAGCCGACATATCCTTGCAGTGGGTGATGAAACTGCCTACTTGTGGGATATCAAAGGTAATATCCTGGCAAAATTCCAAGGACACAAGGGTTCTGTTACAAGGGCAGTATTTAGCCCAGATGGGAATCAAATTCTCACTGCTAGTATAGATAGTACCGCCCGTCTGTGGGATACCAAAGGAAATCTCCTGACTGAGTTTCGGGGGCATGAGTATCAAGTCAACACCCTAGTCTTTAGTCCAGATGGAACTCAAATCCTGACCAGCGGTTCGGATAAAACCGCCCGTCTGTGGGATACCCAAGGTAATCTCCTAGCAGAGTTTCGGGGGCATGAGTGGGTTGATAATGCCATCTTTACCCCCGATGGCCGGCAAATCCTTACCCTCGGCAATGATTCCCACGGGTATGCTCGTCTGTGGGATACCGAAGGCAATCTCCTAGCAGAGTTTCGGGGGCAGAAGGATGTAGAGAAAGGCTCTAGTTCTAGCAGCAGCGTCGTATTTAGCCCGGATGGTCGGCAAATTTTAATCACCAGTGGGGATAGACTCTCCCGGCTATGGGATATCAAAGGCAATCTGTTAGCCATATTCCGAGATCATGACAGTTCTGTCAACACCGCCGTATTTAGTCCTGATGGTCGCCAAATTCTCACCGCTAGTGAGGATAAAACCGCCCGCCTGTGGGATAACCAAGGCAATTTGTTAGCAATCTTCCGGGGACATGAGGATAGTGTCGAAAGTGCCGTATTTAGCCCAGATGGTCGCCAAATTCTGACGGCGAGTCGGGATAGAACCGCCCGTGTCTGGGATATTGCCACAGGAATCAAAGTTTCTGCGGCTGAAGTCGCATTTTTCAGAGGAAATCAACTGTCTAGCCAAGAAACCGCCGAATCAAGAAAACTCGCCCTTCAAAAATTAGAAGAAGCCCTCGAACTCTATCGTGCAGACCGAAACTATACTCAAGCTGCACAGACTCTCTTATCAATGGGTAAGATTTACGTCAATTTCGGACAATTTCAATCTGCCTTAGACTCGTACAATCAAGCGTTGCCATTATCAAAACAAGCAGGTGCTAAAACAGAACAAGCAGCCCTACTCAACAGTCTCGGTCAACTTTACACTGATTTAGCTGACCCGAAAACAGCCCTGGATTACTATAACCAAGCGTTGCCCTTATTTTATCAATTAAATGACCAAGCGACAGTCGCCAACACCCTCAACAACATTGGTAATATTCACGCTGCTACAGGAAACTGGAAAAATGCCCTAGACTCCTACAACAAAGCCCTAGTCATCTCTCGACCCGCAGGTAATTTAGCAGTAGAAGCTACTGCCTTAACTGGCATTGGTAGCACCTACATCGCTTCAAAAGAATGGTCAACTGCCCTGAATGCGTACAACCAAGCCCTGAGCATCTCCCGACACCTAAACGACAAAGTAAAAGAAACCACAGTCCTCAATCAAATGGGGAAAATACAAGCTGCTTTAGGGCAAAGTTCTACCGCCATTGAAAACTATAACCAAGCTTTATCTCTATCCCAACAACTCGGTTACAAAACAGAAGAAGCGCACATCATCTACAATCAAGCCATCTTAAACCGCCAACAAAATAACCTCACAGTTGCCCAAACCGAAATCGAAACCGCAATTAATATTATTGAAAACCTCCGCACTCAAATCGGTAGCCAAGAACTGCGGCAGTCTTACTTTGCCCGCAACCAAGATTATTACCAGTTTTACATCGATTTGTTGATGCAACTGCACCTGAAAAATCCCGATAAAGGTTACGACGCACAAGCCTTTCATGCTAGCGAACGTGCCCGTGCCCGCAGTCTGCTTGAACTCCTTAGCGAAGCCAGCGCAAATATTCGCCAAGGTGTTGACTCGCAACTGCTAGCCCAAGAACAAAATTTGCAACAACAACTTAGTGATTTTCAGACTCGCAAATACCAAATTGTCATCGCTAAATCTACCCAAGAAGCTGTGGATGAAATCCAACAAAAAATCGATACGATTCTCAAGGAACTTGCTCAAATAGAAGCTAAAATTCGCGCTAGCAGTCCTCGTTACGCTGCCCTCAAATATCCCGAACCTCTCAACTTGCCACAAATTCAACAACAGGTACTCGATGACAATACGCTACTTTTAGAATATTCTCTGGGTGAGGAGCGCAGTTATTTGTGGGCGGTGACGAAAACTTCTTTCACCAGTTACGAACTCCCTTCTCGCACCGAGATTGAAGCTACGGCTAAGAATTTCCGCGATACTTTAACCAAAGAGACCACGAGAACCTCTCCTCAAATGGTTGCTGAATCTGCTGCACTTCTGAGCCAAATTATCCTCGCTCCGGTTGCTTCTGAGTTGGGCAACAAGCGCTTGCTAATTGTTGCGGATGGAGCCTTGCAATACATTCCTTTTGGCGCCCTTACTCTGGAAAAATCTGAAGCGCCGCTAATAGTTAAGCATGAAATTGTTAATCTGCCTTCTGCTTCAACTTTAGCAATTCTGCGGCGGGATATGGCGACTCGTCAACCGGCTCCAAAGGCGATCGCCTTGTTTGCAGATCCAGTTTTTAGCACTGATGATGAACGGCTCAAAGGCACGAGTACATCGGCTGTAACCAAGAATCAAACTGTTGAAACTCTGCCAGTGGAAGCGCAACAATTACAGAGATCAGCCTCTGAGGCTAACATTTATTGGACTCGCCTACCTTTCTCGCGAACTGAAGCTGAGCAAATCTTGGCTTTGGTACCGGATGATTTGGAAAAACAAGCGTTTGACTTTAGCGCTAATCGTACTACGGCAACCAATCCCGATTTATCTCAATATCGCATTGTTCATTTCGCTACGCACGGATTTGCTAATAGCAAACATCCAGAATTATCGGGATTGGTGCTTTCTTTGGTTGATGAGAAAGGTACGTTACAAAATGGCTACTTGCGACTGAATGATATTTTTAATCTCAATTTACCGGCCGAATTGGTGGTGCTGAGTGCGTGTCAGACGGGTTTGGGAAAAGACGTTAAAGGAGAAGGGTTGGTGGGTTTGACGAGAGGGTTTATGTATGCGGGGGCGCCGCGTGTGGTGGTTTCTCTGTGGAGTGTTGAGGATCAAGTAACTTCTGAGTTGATGACACGATTTTACAAAAAAATGCTCCAAGATAAGTTGGCGCCTGCTGCGGCATTGCGATCGGCGCAAATCGAAGTGCTACAGCTTCCAGAATGGCAATCTCCTTATTATTGGGCTGCTTTTGGGCTGCAAGGAGAATGGAATTGAGTGCGCTTCTGGCGGGAGAGGGGGAAAAAGTGGGGGAGTGCGATATGAAGAAAATATTTCCTTGTTCCCTCTTCCCTATTCCTTGTTCCCTCTTCCTTCCACATCGGATATTAATCGCCGACTTCCCCGACAACCTCCGCAGCAGCCTGAGTTTCGAGCCAGAGTTTGAGCAACAATAGTTCTGCCCGATCGCCCAAAACAGTCGCAAACACGCCGTCAGCCCCCTCAGACGCCTCAGAAATCCACGTACCGCGCAGAGTCACTTCTACAAAGTCAGCATCAGCAACACAAAGCTCGATCGCATCATTGTCGTTTCGGCGCGCCTCAGATTCCAACAGAGACAGCGCCGGCAAATTCGCGGGCAGCAAAAATGCCGCAGTGCTCGGTTCGACGCTGATGCTTTGACCAACTCGCATAGCCAGCACAACTCGCAGCGCCACTAACTGTTCGGGAGATTGAGCCAAACGCTCGAGGTTAAAGCCCGTTTCAGTGTAAGTCAACTTCAGCATATTGACAGCCCTAAATTTGGAATTGAAAGTTAAAAATTGGTAATTGAAAATTGGCGATCGGGAATTGGGAATTGGGATTTAGGGCAGATTTTAGATGAGCATTACGCATCAATTTAAAATCTAAAATCTAAAATCTAAAATCTAAAATCTAAAATTCTTCCCATGCCCTATTCCCCTATTTGATATTCGTGCCAAAACAGTTCGGCAAAAGCAACAGTGGGGTGTATGGGGGCTTTCGGCTTAGTTCGCAGAGACATTCCAGCTTCTACGGGAGTTCGATCGCCCTTACGAGAGTTGCACCGTTCGCAAGCAGTCACCACGTTGTCCCAAGTATGCGGGCCACCCTTCGATCGAGGCATCACGTGATCTAGCGTCAAATGCCGATTGCTACCGCAGTATTGGCAAGAATGAGCGTCGCGGCGCAGAACTTCCCGGCGATTGACCGGGGGTAATTTCCACAGGCGTTCCCTGTTACCAAAAGTCAAGCGGATTTGTTCGGGTACGTGGATGCTGGTGCTGGGCGATCGTACCAGCCAGCCGTTGCCAATGCTAAAATCAAGAGGTTCAGCCTTGCCTGTTACCAACAGTACGATCGCCCGTTTGATGTTGACACGGCTCATTGGTAGGTAATTCTGAGAAAACACCACCACAGATTGCCTCAATACATCAGTTACTACGGTCACGGCTTGCTCCTCCTCATTTGGATTTTGGATTTTAGATTTTAGATTTTAGATTTTGAATCTTGCTTGCTTCGTCAGCATTGGCTACATCTGGTTTTTTCCCAGTTCCCCAAGCCGATCGAATTTCTCAAATATCCAATCAAAATGCCCCCGCTTCTCTTACTTAGAAGCGGGGGCTAGAAAAACTGCTTTCATGCAAATTTTCATCCTGTCTTGGTACAGTTGTTTAGCTGTACCTCCCGCTTCGCCTCTCTCGATCTGGCTGTGCCACTTGCAGACCGTCCCGGTCTACCTCGTTGTCATTAATTTCTGCAATTTGTCCTAATCCACTATAACCAGGTTTAATTAGGCCCAAGCCCGCCCACGAAGTCGCTGCAACAGTCGCAAAACCATTGCTAAAGACGTGCCGTGACGACTCTGAGCGACCCGTGGGGCGATCGCACTTCAGTTGATAGGTAGAGTAGGTGGGGAGAAATTTCAAAGTCGGCAGAAGGTGGTTAAGAGGCTTTCAATCTAGCTGTAAACATACTACACTGATATTACACATATGTCCACCCGTCACGGAGAAAAAATTATGCATACCCTACCTAGAACCTCAACCACCGAAATGGAAGTCACCAGCATTCGACTCGAAAGAGAGCTCAAGGAGAGACTTAAAGAGCTCGCGGGCAATCAAGGCTATCAAGCTTTGATTCGAGATTTGCTCTGGAATTACGTGCAGCAGAAGTCTGGAGAGTATCGGCAGATGTTTTCTCGATCGGATATTCGAGCCAGCATTAATGCCACAGCACAGCAGGAGGAACGCTGCGCGCTTACAGGAGAGTTGATTCGACCGGGCGGGCCGATGTTATTAGGCCTGACAATGCACGGCGAAATGGTGCCGCTAAGTATAGGGAGTATGGCTGGATAAACCAGTTTATCGAAAATTTGTGAGAGCGATCGGCCTGGGGCCTTCACCCCAGGCGCTGAAAATCGTACTATTTTAGATTTTAGATTTTAGATTTTAGATTTTAGATTTTAGATTTTAGATTTGGGAATGGCTTATCAGATAAGGGTTGGGAGCTTAGCTAGAGTTGCATTGTTTTTGGGAACTGGTATAACCATACTTTAAACAGTTTTTGATTACCAACCGTAAAATCAGGGTTGCAAGGATCTGCGGCAATCGAACTACCAACTGACATCTTGCACCATTTTCAATAAGCTTTTTATGGCCGGGCAGAATGCCCAACCCCTAATCCCCACAAGAAATTGCACTTGTTGTGGAACAGGCCGGACAGCCTGTTAAGCGAGAATAATCCAAGATGTGATCTACGAAAATTCAGGGTTTCAGATTACGAACTAAAAACAGTCCGGGCTATTGGTATAAAACCCCGCAGTATTTAAACAATATCTATTTAACGAACCACGAAGGCGGGTTCGGCGAAGCCGTTCCCCTAGGGTATAGCACGAAGAAAGATGGAGAAGTAGATAGCTAATGTTAGGGGTTCGCAATTCTGGTAACGCAGATGCGGATGCTCCAAAACGCGCGGGCTAATGCTAAACTTTCCATCGGGCGTGCTGAACAGACGATCGTACATTTGATGAAAAAAATTAAGGTAATGCTGAAAAACCGCTACTTGACTGCTGCGAGTTCGATCGCCCTTCTCACAATTATTGCCGGATGCGCCGCTACTGAATCAGCTCAACTTGCATCTCCCTCTCCTGTAGCTGAATCCTCCCCGCCACCAGTTAAACCAAGTCAGCCTCAGCAGCCATTAATAGTCTCTGCTACCAATCCCGAAACCCCCACAAATACCAAAATCCAGCAATATCTCAACGAGTTGGCCGCCCAAGGTTTTGCCAAAGAAAACCAAGGCGTCTGGATGCAATCTGGCAATACTTTGCTAGCCAATCATCAAGGTACCGTTCCTCTGTCAGCCGCTTCTATTACCAAAGTAGCAACATCTCTCGTAGCGCTGCAACAATTCGGGCCGGAACATCAATTTATTACCTTAATTGGTACAACTGGAAAAATTGAAAACGGCGTATTAAAAGGCGATTTAATTATACAGGGAAACGCCGATCCGTTGTTTGTCTGGGAAGAGGCGATCGCCCTTGGTAACGCCTTAAATCAAAAAGGTATCAAGCGAGTCAGTGGCAATTTGATAATTGTCGATAAGTTTTACATGAACTTTGAACTTGATCCCCAAAAATCGGGAGAATTGCTCAAACAAGGATTGAACAGTCAAATCTGGCCCAGCGAAGCCGCCGCCCAGTATCAAACCCTGCCTCCCAATACGCCGAAACCCCAAATAGCAATTGAGGGTACTGTAAAAGTTTTGTCAGCACCTCCCAATGACGTGCAGCCTTTAGTCAAACATTATTCTTTGCCCCTCGCTGAACTGATCAAAAAAATGAATCAGTACAGCAACAATCTCATGGCAGATATGCTAGCTGATACTGTCGGTGGCGCTAAAACAGTCGCGCAAAAAGCAGCAGCAGCAACCGGAGTTCCGCCTGCAGAAATTCAACTTGTCAACGGTTCGGGATTGAGCGAAGAAAATCTCATTTCTCCCCGGGCTGCTTGCGCGTTGTTTATAGCTTTAGAACGCTATCTTGAACCTTACAGCATGACAGTTGCTGATGTCTTAACTGTAGTTGGGAAAGATGAAGGAATACTATCAGAACGGCCGCTACCCCAATTAGCAGTGGTCAAGTCTGGCACGTTGGATAATGTTAGCGCTTTGGGCGGAGCTTTGCCAACTCAAAAACAAGAAACTGTGTGGTTTGTGATTATGAATGGAGGGGCAAATGTCGAGACATTTCGCACTCAGCAAGAGGTTTTGCTGAAAAGCTTTTTGAATGAGTGGGGAAGTGTTCAAGTTTCGCCGCCGGAATTAACCCCAAATCCTGCTAGAAAGAGTAAGGTATCTCGCAGCGAAATTGTCAATTGATTTGAGGCTTACGCATGGGCACCCAGAAACCGGGTTTTTTTACAAAAATACTTGGTTGCAGCGCGCAAATTCGGCAAAAAACCCGGTTTCTTTAGTTTGTAGGGTGCGTCAGCACAGAAATTTTAAATTTTTAGCTAAAATAATGCAAGCTGATTCACCCTAGGAGTACCAACTAATTTAATTAGGGGTTTTTGCCCTAGCGACTACTATGCCGATCGCACTTTCGACTCTGCTAATATATCTCTGCAAGTCGTAAGCAACTGTCACCTCCCCAGCCGGCGAAGCGTGAATTAAACCCATATTGCCGTCAGCATTGCGGTAGACTAAACCGGTGTGGGTGACATCCAATCCTTTAACATCCGTCGCTACCGCTACAATATCCCCCGGTTTTAACTGAGAATAAACTCTTTTTATCCGATTTGTCGGGATGTAATTAACAGTAGTTTTGGCTAAGTCTGTTTCTTGGCTGACTATGCACTGATAAGTCGCTTCGTCTTTGAGCATTTGCGGGTAACTGCTGCGGTGCTGACTCATGAAATTTAGTGTTTTATTCATGGGCACGCCGCCTAATTCAGCGGTAATATTTTCCACAGTTTGCCGTTTTTGATTGTCGTTAATCCAGTCGGAAAAATAGTGCAATCTGCTGCAATAACCGTTCATTTTACCGTTTAAATACCGCTGTTCTTCTATGCGATTTACAAAATTTTGATAGTTGTAATCTTGTACTGCTACGCCCCTGGCGATCGCCAAAACGGTTTCTACAAATAAAACGCAATCAAATTTATTCAAAGTTACGATCAACTTTTCTTCGCCGGATTTGTCCAGCAACCCAGCGGCGTAGGGCTTCCCTAGGAAGTTATCGGCGATCGCCTGGACGATTTCTCCCATCGAGCGATCGTGCAAATTTTGTTGTTTTGCATACTGTACAACCTGTTCAAAACGTGCTATGTCTTCAGGCTGTGCAACGGTTTCTCTCTCGGTATTATTGGAGTCCGATCGTCTCGCCAGCACTTTCAGCAATTCGGAATAGGAAATTTCCGCTAAATTGTTGAAGTCCCACAACATACTCGGAAAACTGGAAACAGTTTGCTTGTTTGTTATCTCCAGATTTTCGCTTTCTCCCGTCAAGGAAAACGCTAGATACGCGCCCTGTGCTGCTGTTTGTCGCTCAACAACATATCCGGTAGCAGATTGAGACTGAAATGCCCAAACATCAGGTATCAAAGAATTATTCACGCCGACGATCCCAAATCCCAAAACAGCCAGACTCCAAAAATTTCTCATGTTTTTCAAAGGATTTTGCTTCAACTCAGTGCTATCCTGAAAATTTTACAATTACTAGAAGTCTCAATCAGCCTAGTAGACCGATAAAATTGGCAACAGCGGACTAGATCGATACACTTGTCATTTAGATGCCGCCCTATTATAAACTGATCATGCGAGTTTGATAGCACAAAACTGTAATGCAAGTAGAACGCCGACGCCGCCCACGCCCAATTCAACCTCGACGCCCAATCGATCCGCGAGGCCCAATCGGGCCGCGACGCCAAAGCAGCCAGCCTCCTGTCCAATCCCGTCGTCGAGTCAGGACGAAATTTTCTGGCTTAAAATACCGTAACATCCTGTGCTTAATTGCCGGGGCGATCGCGATCGGTTGGATTGTCACAATACCGTTCAGAATTCGCCGTGCCCCAGAACCGCCAGTCATCTTGGCTCAACAGGCCATCTCGCCTCAAGAAACACTCTCGCCTCCGACAATTGAACCATCGGAAAATTTAGCCGATCGTCAAAGCGAGCCTACCTTTAGCTACAACATCAAAACACCTCCCAATCCAGTTTACTCTCAAGAATTGCAAGGGATTGTTGATGAAGCTGTGAAGATTGCAACCAGCAAAGGACTGCCTGCTGAACGGCTATCAATTAGCTTATTTGATGTCAGCAATTCCACAGCTCACACCTTTGCCGGATATCAAAATCAAACTCTCCGATTTCCCGCTAGCGTTGCCAAGTTATTTTGGATGGCAGCGTTTTACTCAGCCATAGAAAAAGGCATCATTACGCAAAGAGAATCTGCATTTAAAAACGACCTCGAACAAATGATTCGCGTCTCCAACAACGATGCGGCCAGCAGGCTTTTAGATAAAATCACAGATACAAAATCCGGCGGACGGCTCGCAGGAGAAGAGTTGCAAAGCTGGCTGAAAAAGCGCACTCAAATTAACACATTTTTCCAGTCAGCAGGCTACAATGATCTTCGTATAAGCACCAAAAATTATCCCATATACTATTTAAGACAAGAAGGGCCAATCGGTCGCGACTTGCAATTGCGGGGCGATCCTTCCCAGCCGATTCGCAATCAAGTAACTACCGACCAAGCTGCCAGATTAATATATGAAATCTATACTAGGCAAGCCGTTTCCAGCGTCGCCAGCCGTAAAATGGCTTACTTGCTAACGAGAGACTTAGACCCCAAGGCATGGAAAAATGACCCTAGCAATTCGATAAAAGGATTTCTCGGCGAATCTTTACCAACTAATATTTATTTTGGTTCCAAAGTAGGCTATACTTCCAAATCCCGCAGCGAAGCGGCATTTGTTAGAACTTTAGACGATCGCGCGATTTATATCTTAGTTGTTTTCGCAGACGATCCTGCTTATTCCAAGGACGAAACAACATTTCCGGCAATTTCCCGATACGTTTTCGATCGGCTAAATGCTCGTGGCCCCAGCACTTTGCAGTGATATGGAGTAGGGCCGGTTGAGTGTTGACTGTTGACTCGATTTTATAGCAACCGGCAAGACAGTTAGGACGTTGTTAATGGCTGAAACGATTGATTTTATTGCTTCTTCCTTCTTCCTTCTTCCGACTTCCATCGGACTTCTGCTATACAATTCCGGCGCAGTCAGAAGTGATATTACGCACAAACAACGGTTTCTGCGAAAAATGGGCAATGGCCACCAAAAAAACCAATTTCTTGACCACAAATCTAGGATTTTAGGTAAAACCCGCAGGAATAAACCCGGTTTCTGATATCCTATGATATTATTTCCGCTCGATTACCCCTAATACGGTAGGGGCGGGTTCACGAAAAATATCTGCCAACAATTGACAATCTCAAAAACCCGCCCTTTTAATCGCTCGTCGCCCTTGGTCAGAATAGAAACAATGAGTTCAACAATTGATTGACCGGACACAATTTAACTGGGGCGAAAGGATTCGAACCTCTGAATGGCGGGACCAAAACCCGCTGCCTTACCACTTGGCGACGCCCCAACGTCTTAACCTTCACTATCTTAGCATTCAAACACCGCAATCTGTCAAGCATTTTGACAAGAAAATTTTAAAAATCTTTTTGAGACCGATCGCCCGCAGGTTTATTCTTTGATCGCACGGGGGCGAGCTACCGGGATTTCAATCCTGAAATCTGCTCCCTGTCCTGGTTTCGAGATACAGTTCAAGCTTCCTCCGTGTTTTTCCACCACTATCTGGTAGCTGATAGACAAGCCGAGCCCCGTACCCTTGCCTACAGGTTTAGTGGTAAAGAAAGGGTCAAACAAGTGGCATTTAGCTTTTTCGGGCAATCCGGGCCCGCTGTCTTGAATCCGAATCACCACAACTTGACCCCTCGACTTTCCTGACTCATCAGCCTCCGAGTCTGGGTTCACCACCGCCGTCGAGATTTTGATCGTCTTGGGTGGAGGCTGATTTTCCAAAGAGTCGATCGCATTCGCCAAAATATTCATAAATACTTGGTTGAGCTGTCCGGGATAGCACTCTACCTTCGGCAAGTCGCCGTAGTCTTTAATTACCTCAATTCCCGGCACTAGCCCGTTTGACTTCAAGCGACTCTGCAAAATCAGCAGCGTGCTGTCAATCCCTTCGTGAATGTCCACCGGCTTCATCTCTGCTTCGTCGTGCCGCGCGAAGTTCCGCAGAGACAGGACAATTTGGCGGATGCGTTCAGTTCCCATCTCTATTGAAGACAGAATTTTCAGCAAATCCGGCACTATGAACTCAACATCGATTTCTTCGTTTTTGTCGAGAATTTCGGGGCAAGGCTCGGGGTAATGCTTTTGATACAAGTGCAGCAAATCCAGCAGATTTTTCATGTACTGCTTGCAATAAGTCAAGTTGCCGTAAATAAAATTAACCGGATTGTTAATTTCATGGGCGACGCCGGCGACCATTTGACCGAGAGAGGACATTTTTTCGTTTTGGATGAGCTGAGCTTCTTTCTGCTGCAACTGCTGCAAAGTTTCCGTCAGTTGGCGGGCTTGAGTTTGGGCGGCTAAGGCGGCAGCGCGGGTTTGGGCGTAGAGTTCGGCTTGGTCGATCGCGATCGCCAGTTGATCCACCACCGCTTGCAGCAATTCCACTTCGCTCGTCGCCCAGGAACGGTGGCTGCTGTAATGGTTGCAAACTACAGCACCCATTTGACCGGAGCGAGTCTTGAGCGGCAGCAGCAGGTTAGAAACAATCCCGATACTTCTCAAAAAAGCTCGCGTGGGCGGTTCGATGCACAGTGCTGTGGCAGCGTCGCCGATCCGAAGCGTTTGGCGGTGGCTAATTTTCTCGGCCAGCAGCGTTACTTGTTCGATCGGGTATTCTGTGAGCCGCTCTTTGAGTTCGGGATTTGCCGCCTCGTGGGTAATTGCAAAGCTGGGCTGACCGTCTCGCGAGATGGAGTACCACAAAAAGTAGCACTGGTCAACCTGCAACAAGCTGCGAATTTCGTTCACAGCCGTATCTAAAATTTTGTCGAGGTCTAGGGAATTCCGCATCTGGCTGGCGAGGCCGAAGAGCAGGCCTTCCCGGCGGCTCAACAATTCTTCTCGGGCTGCGTGGCGATCGATCGCCACGGCGATGGCGTTAGCAATGCAACCCAGAACTTCTAGCGCTCCCTCGCTTGCCAAAGCGCTACTGCACAGAGCCATCACTCCCACCAGCCGCTCTTCGACAATCAACGGATAGGTAATGGTACACAGAGACGGGTTCGACATTAGACACACAGGAGCCGTTTGGAGTTTTCCCGCTTCTGTTGGCACCCAATCTTCTATTTCTTTTGCCCAATCTTGGCTCCTAAGTCCTGAATTGGCCTGCAATTCTAACCGCTCTGTCTGCTGGTTGAAAGTCCAGATGCTCGCCCCTGTGGCGTCGAGGTACTCTACCATTGCCTCGGTGCAGCGATTGAGGATGACCGATATTTTCCCGCCTTGTCCGAGGGCTGCACCGACTTTAGCTTGCAGGGTTCCCAAGCGAGCTCGCTCTTGTAGGGACGCTGCCGTCAGTTGGCGATCAGATGTGTCGCCCGGGCCGGCAACGATTTCTCGGATTTGTTGGGTATCGTCCGCGCGCCCGATGCCCGCTGAAGCTTCCCACACATATTGAGATGTGCCTGTTTCCCCCAGCGTCGGGAGGTTTTTTGTGCCGTATATTGTCCTGCTACTCTGTGGCGTAGGTACCGCAGACAAGCTCGATCGGTTCGAGCCAGAAACTAACTCCGAGATTTGCGGGCTGTCCGAGGTGATATCTTCTACCTCTGGCAACTGTTTCTGGGCTTTGACTAATTGCCAGCGCAGCTCCACCAAACTCGCAACTTGCCGACTTAAAGCTTGCATAGCTTCTATAGTTTCTTTTGTCAAGTCTCGCGGCACCGAGTCCATGACGGATAGCACTCCCAGCACCTGCCCCTCAGAGCTGACAACTGGGATTCCGGCGTAAAATTTCACGAAGGGGTAGAAAACGATCAGCGGATGATCGCCAAATCTCATATCTGTGGAAGCGTCTCGAACAATGGCGGCAGGCAGTTCTTTAAAAGAATTTATAGGAAGTTCGATCGCAAATTCGGAAGCAACTGGCGGTTGTTGCAGGGAAATTGCCCGGTCAAATTCCGACTTTGAGTTTGAACTCTGGGCGAAATCTTCGGGAGTTGGGTCTAGGGCGCGAGCGCAAAAATTCAGGTAACGTTGGGTCAAAGTTCGATCGATACCTAACTGCGACTTCAACCAGTGGCGATTACCGTCAATCAAGCTCAAGAAAGCAATAGGAGTTCGGCCCATCTGAGCTGCCAAACCGACCAAACTGTCCAAGCAAGCCTCTGGATCAGAGCCAAGAAGCTGATACAAATCAATGTTATGGAGCTTGAACACTTTTTTACCAAGAGGCAAGGGTGCTTTCATCATGTGTAACTGCCCGTCTAGTTGCTGGCAACCGCCCTTCTCAATACTTCCCTTGAAAAACAAGCTATGAATTCTGTGCTGGGAGACTCGGGGCGCAAGTTCGGCGCAGGTTGCTTGCGCCGAATTCAGACTAACCTCTTGACTGATCTGAAAACTTTTGAGTTATCGGAGTTAGAGCACCCCATATCTAAGACTATATAAATTATACTTCCAGTTGACTATGCTTTTTAATACCTCGGACTCTCTAAATCTAAGAGCCTCTGTTGGGAGGAAGCAGCTTTCCAAAATATATGACTATTGCTTACCTAGAATTTTTTTATCAGTTTAATTGTATTTTAACAGACTTCTCTAATCGTGGGTAGCTGGCTTGCTGGTAGATTTAAATCAGGGGTTTGTGCCACAATACCAGTGTCCTTTACCGAGCTGTGCCTTAGCCGGGAGTTCAACTACAGTTAGGAGATGAATTACAAAAAATTGGTAAGATGTTAAACTTTGTAACAATAGTTGTTCAAACTCGACCTTTTAGGGTTTTTGGCCCCGGATGCACATTTTGCAACTGTTGTAATTGCCGATCGACCACTCTCCCAATCCCTTTTTTCGAGTTTGAGGTAAAAAAACAGGGGTAAAGTTTCAACTAACGCTCCAACGGAGTTGACAATTATTGGGTAGAGGCAACTCTCAAAAAATAACTGAACGAAGTATGTTTTGTATTTTCAAGAACTATAAATAAACAGGGAGAAGAATATGTCTGCAAGTAGCAGTCAAGTACCAACTATTTTGGCAGTTGATGATAGCGTCGTGATGCAAGGACTTGTTAAACAGGCCTTAAGCAAAGAGTTTCGAGTTCTCGTAACCGACAATGCAGTGGATGCTTTGTCAACGATTTATCACGAACAAATTTCGGTTTTGTTGCTGGATGTTTCGATGCCTGGTATTGACGGATTGGAACTCTGCCGCACGGTGCGGAGCTTGCCTCAGTTTCAGAATTTGCCGATCGTAATGCTGACAGCGCGAGATGGAGCCTTTGATAAGGTACAGGGGCGTTTGGCGGGAGCAACAGAGTATTTAACTAAGCCGTTTGATGCTGATAAGTTGCGCGAGGTAATTGGTAAGTTTATCAAAATCAAATAATCGGACTTAGGACAAAAATCAGTTTTGAGTAATTAATGAAGTAAAAAGTTGCGATCGCGCTCTCTGATCCTCGACTTCTTTAACAAGTCGAGGGGCGGGGCATTCTGCACTATTTGCGAGGTAAGTCCTAAATTTTTAATTTTGCCAGGAGTAGGGGAGCGATCGCACTGACAGGTAGAACATATTGGGCGGCACCGAGGGCGATCGCCTCCTTGGGCATTCCGAAGACAATGCAGCTAGCCTCGTCTTGGGCGATTGTCAACCCCCCTTGTCTAGCGATCTCCAACATTCCGTCAGCACCATCTCTACCCATTCCTGTCAGCAAAACCCCCGCTGCTGCCCGACTATAAAAATTAGCTACCGACTTAAATGTCACCGTTACAGAAGGGCAGTGTCCCGCAGCATGAGCAGCTTCTGAATAAATAAATCGCCCTTGAGAATCCAATTCTAAATGACGTTTTTCTGGAGGAAAATACACAGTCCCTGCTTGTGGCAATTCCCCAAAAGCAGCTATCTTAACAGGCAGTTTCGATTCATTACCTAGCCAATCAACTAATCCTTGCAAAAAACCTTCACTGATGTGCTGGACACAAATTATAGGCACGGGAAAACTAGCCGGAAGTTTAGAAATAATCGCGTACAGCGCTTGCGGGCCACCTGTCGAAGCCCCTATAGCCAATACTTTAATAGTTGGAGATTTAACATTTTCGTTGGAAAATTTGTAATTAGGAACTGGTGCTTGGTTGAGTTTTACAATTGGATTATTATCTTCAGTAGGTATCTTTTTTGGATGCCGTGTAAATACTTTAACTCCTGAGAGGATTTTAACCTTAGCTATTAATTGATTAGCTAGGCGATCGTAATCAGATACCAACCCACCCATCGGTTTCGGAAAAACATCCAATGCACCAGCCTTTAACACTTGAAATACATTCTGAGTATCATTCGCTTGCACTGAAGCACTAATTACTAAAATTGGTAGCGGATATTTCTTCATTACTTCTTCGGTAAATTCTAACCCGTTCATTGGTGCCATGTTCAAATCCGTACAGATTACTTGGGGCTGAAGTTTGGGAATTAATTCTAGTCCTTCTAATCCGTTGCAAGCAGTTCCTACAACTTGGATGTCTGGCGAGGACTCAAAAATTCGTTTGAGGACGATGGTAACTACTGGAGAATCTTCAACTAACAATAGTTTAATGGGCAACAACATCAGTTTGCTCGGAAATGGGGAATGGGGAATGGGAAATGATAAATTCGGCATCCATGCACGGGGAATTTTTCACTAGACACAGGGCATTGGGCCTTGCTAATTGGTAGTAAATAACAAATAGCTAATAACAAATAGCTAACAACAAATAGCTAATGACTAAACTAACCTTTTTAGTGTCTCTACCAACACATCTTGATTGAAAGTACCTTTAGGAATATAAGCATTGGCACCCGCATCAGCACCTCTTTTTTTATCTTCATCCGATGCCAAAGATGTCACTAAAATTATCGGCAACTCACTGTATTCTTTTTGCTCGCGAATCTTAATAGTCAGGGCCAAACCGTCTAAATTTGGCATTTGTATGTCAGAAATCACAGCATCAAAATCGCGAGTTTTCAATTTATGGAAAGCATCCAATCCGTCTACCGCAGTCACAACTTCGTAACCTGCAGCTTCCAGTATGCGCTTTTCTTGAGTGCGCGTGGCGATCGAATCTTCTGCTAATAGTATAACTTGTTTTCGGCTGGCAGTCTCAAGTTGCGATCGCGCACTCCCAACCCCACGAGACGAAACTTGCTGGCGTACAGATTTTATCAAATCGTGGGGATTGAGTACCATACAAACTTCCCCAGTACCGAGAATTGTGGCACCAGAAACATTTCGCACCCGTTTGAGCAATTGACTTTGAGGTTTCATCACCACATCCTGTTCGTCTATCAAAGCATCTACAAATAATCCCAATCTTTCCTCCCCAACTTTTAAAACAATACAAGGCATTTTTGAAGAACTTGAATTTCGGAAGTAGTTTTTATTCTCCTTCAGATTTTCTCTCCCGGTTTCCTGTCTCAAATACCGATTTTTTTGCCAGAGATTTTTATTATTTAATTCTAGTAAATCTGTCAGATGAGCAACTGACAAAGGCTGACCCTTTGAAAGTATAGTTTCCTTACCTTCTATAGCAAATATCTCAGACTGAGACACCTGTTGTGCCGTGTCTACAAACTCGACTGGCAGAGCATAAGGAATGTCTTCAACTATGACAATTAATACATTTGCTGTAGCTAAAGACGTGCTGATTTGCAGCCTCAAAGTGCATCCTTTTCCTGGTAAAGACTCTACTTGAATACTACCTTTTAGGGCTTCAACATTAGTGCGAACTACATCCAATCCGACCCCGCGCCCCGATACTTCGGTAACAAATTTTTTGGTCGAAAAACCCGGAGTAAAAATTAAAGATTGTACTTGATTTTCGGTCATTTCTGCCAGTTGTTCAAGCGTACAAATATTACGTTTTAGCGCCGTTTGTTTAATGCTCTCTAAATTTAGTCCCCGACCATCATCAGCAACTTCAATAATAATATTGCTAGCCATATTATAGCCTTTAATTCGGAGAGTAGCCACGGGAGGTTTACCTAGTTTTTTCCGCTCCTCAACAGTTTCAATGCCGTGGTCGATCGCATTTCTAATCATGTGCATTAAAGGGTCTTTCATTTCCTCTAAAATGCGTTTATCGGCTGTAGTTTCCCCTCCTTCAATCACTAAGGCAACTTCTTTACCTTCCCGTTTTGCTAAGTCTCGAACAGTTCGAGGAAATAAATTAAAAATAGTAGACAAAGGCAACAGTCTCAGAGTGCGAATTCCTGATTCTAATGCCTCAGCGATTAATTCGAGTCTGGCAGTATCTTCATAAACTCGATTTCTCAAGCAGTTTACTAAAGTTCCGAGACGTTCTAAACGTTCTTCTGTACGTTGATAGTAATCCTGCAATTGGCTAAATTTGCCGTTGGCTTTAATACCGTTTTCATCTATTTGCATCCGATCGACAGTCAAGCTAGTTACAAAATATTCTCGGCTCCACTCTTCCCACAAAGTTGTAATTTTTTCGATCTCTGCAACTCGGTGTCCTAGTCGAGTTTTTGTGACAGTAAGTTCCCCTGCTTGAGTCATTAAATCGTCTAAATTTTGAGTCGCAACGCGAATGGTTTCAATGCGGTAAGATGAGGTAGAGGATGCAGTAACTGCCGACTGCGACGCCGACGCAGGGGCGGAATCAGAAGGTGCAGGCAAGTTTTGAGCTTGCAGTGGAAATTCTGGCTGGGATTGTAGGGGTAAAAAAGAGGAATTCTTCTCTAAGTTAACGACTTCTGAATTTTCAACGTTGGTTTCTGGTTGTTGGGTAGGAGGCTCAGTAAATTGCGGTTCTACCAACGGTTGTTCTGGTACTTGTGAAGATGAGGAATCTACTATTGAGGCGGCCGCCTGTGGCTGTAACTGACTAGAAGCACCCATCATGCTAGCGAGGATGTAAAAAGTATTAATGCCGGAATCTTCGCCGGTAACTGCTTCGTTAACGAGTTGGCGGATGGCGTCTAAACCTTGCGAAAGTCGATCGCTAATATCGGAATTGAGTTGAGTTTCTCCCCGCTTGACAGAACCCAAAATATGCTCCATTTGATGAGCTAAAGATGCTACATTTTTTACGCCTAGCATCCCAGCATCACCTTTAAGAGAATGGGTTTCGCGCAACAATTGTTCTAACTTAGCTAAGTCGCTTGGATGTTGTTCTAAGTACAGCAATCCGTCGTCTAGTTTTTGTAAGTGTTCTTGACTAGCAACTTTAAATACATCTCGAAGTTCTTGATCTTCAATCATCATATATGTTTTTTAGTAATAAGTAATTGAGCATTGCTCATGGGTAATGGGTAATGATAATTATGTTGAATACTCAGTCGATTGCTAATGACTAATGACTAATGAATAATGACTAATGACTACACTACTTCTTTAAGATTAAATGCAGCTTCTGTCAGTTGTTGAGTACCGATTTTAACTTGAGTAATGCCGCTGACTGTTTGAGACGCTGATTCCTTCATAGAACTCATCGCATCACCTACTTGCTGAATCGCGATCGCCTGCTGTTTCACATTAAATGAAATTTGCTGGTTGCTAGCAAACACCAGATTGCAAGCTTCCCTCACACCCATAAAAGCTTCTGCCGTATCTTGTGCTGTTTTTACCCCTTCTGCAACCGTTTTGCGACTATCTTCAGTTGCTTTCACCGTGGAGTCGATCGCGCCCTTAATTTCTGGAACAATACCATTAATCTTTTGTGCTGCTTGTTGGCTTTCATCTGCTAACTTACGAATTTCGCTTGCTACCACCGCAAAACCTTTACCGTACTCGCCGGCTCTGACTGCTTCAACAGCAGCGTTGAGAGCCAGCATATTAGTTTGGCTGGCTAAATCGCTAACCAAACTTGCGAGAGTCGATATATTGCCAATCTGACTCGTGCTGTCGTCTAGTCGATGATTTTGCTTAGAAATTGCCACCACAGCTTCTCTAAGATTCAGCATTTGATTGAGAGTTTGATCTACCTTTGTAGTACCTTCTTCTGCTAGATTTAAAGCTTGGCGAGCAGCAACGGCAACAGACTCAGCTTGCTCGGCTGTTTGCTGAGAAGAGCGGCCTAAATTTTCGAGAGTTATAGTTGTTTGGTTAACCGAAACAAATTGCCTATCTGCTATTTGTTCTTGCCTGTTCATATTAGATTCTATTTGCATTGAAAATGACGAAATTTGGTAAATCAGCCCCCGAATGAGAGCAACAATTTGTTGCAGAAAAAACCATCCAAATCCCAGCACCACAGCCAGGGAAACAATAGCTATCGTCGCTGCTATTTTTTGAAGAGAATCGATGGAATAAAATAACAATTTTTTGGGTGAAGTATCCACAATTACTAAAAACTTATTGGTATTTTGTTTGCTGGGGAAAACTGTATTATAGCTAATCACTAGCTCCCGATTTTCAATATTTCCCTGACCACCTGAGAGTATTTTAGCAACAAGGTCTCCTGAATAATCATTTTTGACATTTTCCTTAGTTTTGAGTTCAAGTCCCCAGGCTTTTTTAGGATTGGGATGAGCCAGATAATACCCATCTTGGTTTAAGATAAAAGATTTGTCTGATAGTTCAGGATTGAACTTTTTAACCATATCGAGCAGAGTGTTACCCAGGGCATTAGTAATGATAAAGCCTTGTCTTTCTCCTTTAGGATCAAAAATTGGAGTTGCGTAGCGAATTGTTGGCTTGTAAGGAATTTCTATTTTCCCCATTTCCTGATTCAGATTTAAGGAAGACACATAGACTTCTCCTTGTTTTAGCTTCATAGTTGCCGAAAAGTAATCTGTGTCTGCTTTATTTTGTAGTTGAGAATCTGGAATAACTTGGAGATTTGTGCCGTCATAATCTACGCGGACTATCTCCTTACCGCTGTTATCTATGTAACGCAATTGCACATAATATGGCTTAGCTTCCATCATGGATAAGAATGTGAGCTGCATTCGATAAACCCAATCTTTATAAGTTGAATTAGTTTGTTTGTCTACTCCATTTCCTGCCCTGGCTCTAATCATTCCCTGAACAGGGGGAGTTTTGCGGAGAAACAAAATATCTGCTCTCAGATTTTCAAACTTGTTAATCATTTGATTGGCGGTAGAATTAACACTGTCACTAAGGGTTATCAATGCTAACTTTTGCAGTGCTTCTGTTGAAGAATAAATTCCATACCAACCAACAATAGATACTGGAATCAAGGTACTTAAAATTAGGAGTAGCAACAGTCGGTGCTGCATTTTTTGGAAAAATTTGTTAATCATTGGTTACTGGGAATCGGTTACTGGTAACTTGTACGCTCGCATAGTCTAAGTATAGGGAATTGGAAAACTGTAGGATCTGGTAGCCGAAGTATTGGGAATTGGGAAGTGGTAGTAAAGAAAAAATAACAACCCCCTAATAATAACTCACAACTCACTACACTGCTGATTTGATATTAGGTTTTTATTTGCATTTGCCCATAAACAAGTTATTACTCCGGTTAATATGGCTGGAATGGTAGGGAAATCGATCGCCCAAGCAATTGCTTTCATTCTTAAGGATATATTTGGCATTTTTTGGGGACTACTCATAATTCATATATCTCCTACAAAACTGCTTTCAAATCTAAGGCTGCTTCATTCAACTTTTGAGTACCAACTTTAGTTTGACTGATACCGCAAGCGGTTTGGGCTGCGGCTTGATTGAGAGAGTTCATAGCTTGCACTACCTGTTCGATCGCGATCGATTGCTGTTTGGCATTCAGCGAAATTTGCTGAGAGCTCAAAACCACATTGTTAATGGCATTGGCAACTCCTGCAAATGCCGCCGCGGTTTCTGAGGCAATATTCACGCCCGATTCCACTGTTTTAGTTCCTTCATCTGTCACCATTACTGTTGAGTTAATTGCCTTTTGAATATCAGCAACTAATAGATTAATTTGTGCTCCTGACTTTTTACTGCGATCGGCAAGTTTGCGAATTTCTGACGCCACCACGCCAAACCCCTTGCCGTGCTCTCCCGCCCGCACTGCTTCAACAGCAGCGTTGAGTGCTAACATATTAGTTTGATTCGCCAAATCGCTAACTACAGTTGAGATATTACCAATGTGATCTGTTTGTTCGCTCAACTCTATAATTTGTCCTTGGATATCCTGAACTTTAGTTTTCAGAGTTGCCATTGCTTCTAAAGTTTGTTCTACAGCTTTTGTGCCACCTCCAGCTAAATTCAAAGCTTGCATTGCTTGAACCACCGCTGTTTCTATCTGCTGTGATGTCGCCCTGGAAGATGCTCCCAATTCGTCCATTGTAGTAGTAGTTTGATTTACGGAAGCTGCTTGCTGACTTGCCATGCGTTCCTGTTCTTCTACGGTGGCTGCAATCTCAGTGGAAGAAGCGGCGATCGAGCTAATTGCGCGATCGATAGTTTGGGCAATTCCTGACGAAATCAGCCAAGCTATAACCGCACCTAACACCAATAAAAACACGGAACCAAATACCAAGGCCGAGATTAAAAAAACTAAAGATTGCTTCGTTTTTTCAGTAGCTTGCTTAATCGCTTTTACTTCTATGTCGCGAAATTGCTTATTTATTTCCACAAATTCATCCACAAATTGTGTCTGTTTTCCGGTATTAAAGAGAGCCAAGGCAGCAGTTCTATTATTTTTTTGTAATAAAGCAACTATTTCGCTAGAACCGTCATAATATTCGTTGCAGAGTTCTAGCATCTTCTCTAAACGCATCCTCTGTTCAGGATTTTCCATCTTCAACTCCGCACTATTTCCCGACTCACGAGCTAATTCTCCACCAGTCTTAAAATCATTTAAAAACTGCGGATTTTTATTAATTAAATACCCGCGCATCCCCCTTACCATTTGTTCAGCACCTGCGGACATATCATTTGTATGTCTGAGCACATTTTCGATCCTTTCTACTTCTGCAAAATTATTCAACACCTGATTAGTAGTTGTATAAACTAGCAGGGGAAAACCCAAGTATATAGTGGCAGGGGCTACATAAGCCAGCAACATTCTATTTCTAATATTTAATTTTATTAACTTAGCAAACATATTTTTCTCCTTAATTTAAGCACGTGAATATACGAATTAGATTGCTTCGTCAAATCTGGCTTGAAAAGCAGATTTGGTATAACTGAATACGCTTTGGTTAAAACTATTTATTCCTCAGAGATTCCTTGCAGCATCCCCCGCATCGTTGCGAGGACTTTGAGTAAGTTCTTGTCCACCCCCTACTCCCCCTTTGTAGGGGCGGTGCGACCCCTACTCCCCGTGCCCGCCCTTGGCGCCGGGAGATCGAGCTTAACTCAACCGTATTGTGGTATAACTAACTTCTTTAGTGGTGGACGCATTTCAAGATAATTCTCTCATGCTAAGTCCCGCTTGTTACCAGTTCTGATCTCTGCGTTGGATCGGGATTGCGAAGGAAATGAAGTATCAAGCCAGGTGCTTCACTGAACTCATGATAGAGATGCTTTGCGTAAGTCCTGTTCTGGATTCAAACCTCTTCATCAACAACTACTCCTCCTTTTGTCAGCAGTTTTTGCAAGTTCAGAATAGCCATCATTTTTTCCCCGTAAATAGCTGTCCCCCGTAGATATTCGCGGTTGGCAGAATGCAGGGCTGCCGGAACAGCCGCAATTTCCGACACATTTAAGTATATAATATCTAATATTTCGTCAACAACTATACCAGCGACCAAATCTGTCACTTCAACAACGATCGCCTTAGAGATATAATTTGCAGTCTCCGACATATTTAAAGACATATTTAAAACACTGCGAATATCAATTAAAGTCACAATTTCTCCCCGTAAATTTATATTGCCCACTATGCGATCGGGAGTGCAAGGAACCGGAGTTACTTGGTTGATATCAGTAAATTCCCGAACTAAATCTAAATGAATACCAAAGTATTCGCCATTCAAAACAAACACCGCCAGGGACATATTAGTGGCTGCATCATTTTCTCCCTCGTTTCGCCGCCTCAAATGATTAGCGCGCGATTGAAAAATTGCTTTTTCTTCGGGGGTAGCCTGCGGGCAAAAAACGTGACGGTTGCTCAAAATTTGAGGATTTTTTCCTAACAATTTTGCACTTATTAGCCCGTGTAAATTTTCCGTCTCTGCCTCACCTGCTGCTTCACTACCTGCATGGCTTGGAGAAACAGGCCAGCTTTCCTCTGACTTTTCGGGAGAATATCGAATTAATTGATCGAGATTGAGCAGCATGATAATATCGGCTTCGCTGCGGGCTAGTCCAGCTACAAAATAATGAGAGGCTTCTGAATTCTCTCGCCCATAAGATAGCTGCGGAGTGATGGCCTCTTCTGAGAGTTCCTTAACTTCGCGAACTTGATTGACAATTATACCGATTTTCGATTCTTGCCACTCTATGACGATCGTACTATCTGTCACAGCATACCCTTGCCAAACGTATCCAAAACGGAGATTCAGATCCATCACGGGCAGAATTTCGCCCCGAAGGTCGATCGCCCCAACAATATCTTGAGGTGCTTCTGCAATTGCTGTCAACTCCGGCAGAAAGAAAATTTCCCGAACGTAGCAGGCTTCTATACCGCAGAGAAAACCGTTCTGTTCAAAGATAAGATACGGTTTAGTTTCCATATTTTAGTGTACAGTTTCTTTACTGTATAATTTTAACAATTTTTTTTTAACATTCATCAGCACTTGACTAGCTGTCATTTTTCCCTGGGAATCTATGGGAGTGTTTGGCGGTAGTGCTTTCAGGATTTCACAAGATGAATTGTACATTTTAAGAGCTCTTTTTACTTGACCTTCTTTATGGTATATATTCCCTAGTTCTATATAAGCTGAAACAAAAGATGGACACATATAAATAGTCCTCTTTAATAAATTTTTTGCTGTTTCTAATTGCCCCTGTTCTTCAGCAATTTGAGCTTGTAAATAATCAGTATATACTGATCCAGGCTCTACTTTTCTCGCTCTATTGCAGTAATCTATTGCCTGAGAATAATTGCCGGCATTTGCCTGAACTTGAGCGATTAAAAAATAAGCATCAAAATTAGGGCCCTGCAACTCTATTGCCTCTTGTGCCTTGTTGATTGCCTCAGCATAATCTTGATTTTTAAATAACTTTTTAGCCTCTAAAATTAGCATTTGATGCGTTTGATTTTGAGTATTTTCTGCTATTGTTTTTTCTGTAACTGACACGGCATTGTTCGGCAAGCCGTCCTCCAGATAGCGATAGGGCAGCATATTCCCCAGCGGATTACTTATTTTTAATACCGGAGGCATCTCTATCTCTGAAAAATTGCTGTTAGTAGTAAAACTAGGTGGCATAGTTTCCCCTGTTAGCAACTCACCACTATCATCGTCCATAATATCTGCTTTCGGGAATTCCCGAAATGCCGAGTTGGCTTCTCCTACAGTCGCAACCCTAGACTCTATTTGACAGCCTTCCTCCGGTACTGCATTCCGACGCTGATACACCACCGACTCAGGGAAAATCTTGGCTTCAAACTCGTTCATAATTTGACCGTAAACTTCAGCATGACCGGTCATTAAATATCCTCCAGGTTTCAGGGTATTGGAAAATTTTTTCAGTACCAGTGAAATATACTTATGTTCAAAATACACAAAAACGTTTCTGCATAAAATTAAGTCTATGTTATAAAGATTTTGGTAAATATTAGGAAAGTCATCTGTGATTAAATTTACACAACTAAAGTTGACACTTTCGCGCAATTCTAGATTAATTTCCCAATCATTTTGCCTCTGATGAAAATACTGCTTTTGTATCTGCGGGTCAACCAAGCGAAACGACCAATGACTGTAAACTCCCTGGGGCGCTTTTTTGATTACTTTTTCATTGATATCTGTACCTAAAATTAAGATTTTCCATTGCTCCCAATCGGGAATCAATTCTTTTAAAACAATAGCTAAAGAATAAGGTTCTTCACCGGTGGAGCAGCCCGCACTCCATATTCGCAGTGTCGGCTGCATTCCCAAGGTCTTGTGCAAGTTTCTTTTCTGCTCTATCAATTCAGGAAAAATTACTCTTTTCAACAGAGCGAACTGTCCTTTATCTCGCATAAAATAACTTTCAGTTGTTGTTAATAGCAATACTAATTTCGCCCATTCATTTTTACTTTCAAAAGTTTTGGCGGTTAAAAGTTTATAATACTTTTCTGGGTCTGCAATTTTTTTTTCTCTCATCCTACTCATGATTTTATGAGACAAACCAGCTCTATCTTGAGACCTAATTCGCACACCCATCTCAGTAGTAATTAAGTTTATAAATAGCTGAATTATGGAATCATTCATGTCCACTGAGGTAGATTAATTTAATAATTTGGGAAGTGGCAACTTTTACTGAGCTGCTGCTGAGTTTGGGCTGAGCATAGCTGCTAGCCTGCGGCTCGTCGGTTCGCAAAGCCGCAGGGAGCCGAAGGGAAGTGCGTAGCTGAACTATTGGGAATTGGGTAACTTGTAAGCTCGTGTAGTAGAAGTATTGATAATTGGAAATTGGGGAATTTGGAATTAGAAATCTGGAATTTAGCCGATCGCCTGAACAAGAACAGTGTCACACCATATCATATCAGAAACTTGCCAGATACTTAAAGGAAAAAGGCAAAAGGTCAAAGACAGAACCCAGGAAAAAATTATCCCTTCTGCCTTCCACCTTCTGCCTTCAAAGGCACTAATCTCCCACTTTAAGCTGGATATATCCGCAGGCGGCGATTAGGTTCTTCCCCAAAACTGTGGGATTTCAGGTGATAGTGTTCCACAAGTTCGTGCTGCATTTTGCGGACGTTGGGAGAACGGGGCAGGAGTTCCACCGGCTGTCCCTTGGGAATGACAATTTGCTCGACTGCTAAGCGCGTTTCTTCGAGAGCTTCGAGCTCGTCAGAAGAACCGCTGCGGGCAAATAAGGCGAGGTCTGCCACTTCCGGGGTACCTGGGTCATCCATGTCCAACAGGCGCCGCAAAGCTCTCGCTACGTGGGGAATAGTGGCGGCCTTAATTGTGTGCAGGGGAACTTGGCGAGTTTTGGCCAAGTGCCTCAATTTCGACTGGTTCCGAACGTTCGATCGCAAAGCCAAAACCACGTCAGCACTCTCAATATCCTTCGTCAGCAGCACCGGCAGGTTCAGCGTCGAAATCACCTGTTCGAGCTGGTGACGAGGTATGCCGTAAGGATAAACGTGGAGGGGCAAATCTTCGCCGTTAGGGCCGACATTCTGGGAAAAACGTCCGGGCTTAGGTACCGGCTCGACGGACAGGGATTCTTCGAGCAGTTGCTCGAAATACCGAGTCTCAGAAACCGGCGCGCTTTTAGGAGCCAAGTTCTCGCCTGGAGCGGGCATCGGCACCATTTTGCCAGCACTCCGCCAGCCAGAGAGCGGTGTGACGGGCCGGATTGCTGATACCGCAGCCGTGCTGCTGGAAGCGGCCATCCCCGGAAACCGCGCGGGGGGAGCGGCTGACTCGCGCTCGATAATTACTTCTCCTGTCTCGCTGACGCTTCTGATTTGCTGGCTCGGTTCGCGTCCCCGCAGCAGAGTGTCGATCGAATCTGCAACTCGCTCGTGGATTACCCAGCGCTGGCGTTCCAGCATTTCGATGGCAATTTCAAAAGTTGGCGGTGCTTTGCGCTCCAAAACCGTCTTTTGAGAACCGCGCCGTCTTGCTTCGTCATCTCCCAGCGTCACCGCTTGGATGCCCCCAATTAAATCTGCCAGAGTCGGGTTTTTCATCAAGTTTTCGATCCGGTTCCCGTGGGCGGTACCGACCAACTGCACGCCCCTTTCGGCGATCGTCCGAGCCGCCAAAGCTTCGAGCTCCGTGCCGATTTCGTCAATCACGATCACTTGCGGCATATGGTTTTCCACTGCTTCGATCATGACTTGGTGCTGGAGTTCGGGGCGGGAAACTTGCATTCTGCGAGCTCTGCCGATCGCCGGGTGCGGGATATCTCCATCTCCGGCAATTTCGTTGGAGGTGTCGATAATTACCACCCGTTTTTCCAAGTCATCGGCGAGCACGCGGGCAATTTCCCGCAGGGCCGTGGTTTTGCCGACTCCGGGGCGGCCGAGCATCAAAATTGACTGACCGGTTTCCACCAAATCGCGGATAATGCCGATCGTCCCGAACACAGCGCGGCCCACCCTCAAAGTCAAGCCGATAATCTCGCCGCTGCGGTTGCGAAGGGCGCTAATTCGGTGCAGGGTTTGCTCGATACCGGCTCGGTTGTCGCCGCCGAAGTGGCCGACTCGCTCGATGCAATAGTTGAGGTGTGCTTTGGTAATCGGAGTTTGGGAAAGAGGTTCGGCCAAGGATGGAAAACGAGCTTCTGGTTGGCGGCCCAAATCCATGACAATCTCAATGAGATTGTTGCGCTGCGGGTGCTGCTCTAAGGGCTGCCGGATCTCATCTGGCACGATGTCTAATAATTTGTTGAGGTCGTCTGTAATCTGCATTCGCCTCGATGTGTTCGGTGACGTTTTCAACTTTTTAGTCAGTTGTCAGTTGTCAGTTGTCAGTTGCCAGTTTTTATGTGTCAGTTGCCAGTTGTTGTTGGAATTAACTACTAACCACTAACTAATGACTAATGACTACTGACTACTGACTAAAATTCTTTGAGCGGGGAAACTAGAGAACTAGCTAAACTCACGGCCTCTGAGAGAAGTTCTGGGACGGCTTCGAGCTGAGGTAGCCGAGATGTTTGAACTCCGGCTCCTGGCTGCGCGACTGCCACCGGAACGGCATAAGCTCGATCGGTCTGCATTGTTTCTAACTGTTCTAAAATTGGCGATAGCAAAACCCTGGCATAGCTGCCGTAAGCTACACCTGCAATGTATGGGACAGGGGGAACTGACAAATTTTTCCCGGCATCCTTCATCAGTCCCTCGGCTCTCAGCTTGCTGACAGTGTGAGCATTAGTGCCGCCTGCAAGTTGCACGTATCCCGGCAACTGGGCAGCCAAAACTTTTTGACCGAGTTTGACTGCGGCTCTAGTAGTTCCTGTTCCGATATCTCCGCTCATTGGTCTACCGTCGGTTTGCCAAATTAGGGGACAAGGAAGGGGGGAAATTATTTGATAGAGTGTCCGCAAATAATCAATCAAACCGTCTCCATCGGGGCAACTAATTGCTATTACCTTGAGTTGAGCGACCCAGGGAGCTATGCTCGACCAAAGTCGCGCAAAATCTGCCTCTCTGCCTACTTGCGTGTGGATTTCTAGGGCGTCCGCACCGGATTGCAGGATTAAAGGTGCGATCGCGGCGGAAGCAGACACGTAAGAACGAGTATAAATCAGTTGGCTCGGACAAATCGGCAGACAGCGACCGCAGCCATAGCATTGCTGGTCTATCACCCCGGAAAAACCACTGCCAGCACTCTGAAAAACTATTGCTTCGGCTGGACATATTTTTTCGCACGGCCGCCAGCAGTCCGCCGGACAATCGGCTGGGTTGAATTCGGCTTTGCGAAAATGCGGGTCTTCCCCATCGTTTAAACTCACCATCAGCAACGGCAACCCTTTGCCGCCAAACCTGCGGTTTTGAGTTCTTGCCTGTAAGTCGCTGGCCACTTGTAGGGCTTCTTTCGCTGCGGCGACGGCGGCGGGATCTGCCGCGACATCGATACAGTCAGCGCCTGCTAGGGTGTAAGCCAAGGTGAGATTCCGTACAGCCGGTAGGTGCTGAAAGCTCGCCCCACAGATCAGCTTGAACCAATGGCCATCTTTTAATGAGTTTAGGGGATGATAATGTTCTGTCACCCTTATATGCTAATCCTTTGAGCTGAAAATTACTATGTGGAAATTTCTACTTAATTTTAAAATTTAGGCGGGTACAAGCTGGAAACGCTACTGATAGCAGTAGCTGTTGCGCTGTTGGCTCTATATGTAGAGTTCTGCCTTAATTTTTTTTCCTAAATTTGATTTTTTTGAGAGCGACTGCTGAGGGGGGATTTGGAGATGGGGCGATCGGCTTGAGTGACACGTTGACTTACAGACAGACTTTCTATGATATCATATTTGGGTGGATTTGGCAAGGAAAAAGTAGACTAGAGATTTTTTGTGGAAGTGGCCGTGCAGTGGTCATTGCCATAAAGTTCGATCGAGCATGGAAACCCAGCGACGAAACGCAGATGAACATTCTCCTCCCTGAGTAGAAGCTACATTCATCTGGGTTAATCGGCGATTCAACTCACATCTTGCACCATTCTCAAGAACAGGCAAGATGCCTGTTCCACAAAGAGTGAATTTTCTTGTGGAACAGGCCGAAAAGCCTGTTCCTAAACAAGTAATTGAGAATGGTGCAACATCTCAGATTCAACGAGCTCTACTACTTGCTCAGCCGCTTATAAACCGTAGCCAAAGCATGGCTATCCCCCACATTTCCCGGAAACAAAACAACTGGTAAATTGGAAAACAGAGGATGATTAGCCTCGGTTTTCACCACCGAACAACCTGCGATAATTTGACCGATTTGCCTGACACTTTTCAGCGACAAACCTGTACTCAAAACATCATTAGAAGTAATGCCGCCCTTGCTAATCAAAAACCCGATATCCGCAGGCAGTCCCCGCACGATATCCATCAATAAAGCAGAAACCGCCTCTCCAAATTTTAACCGGATTTCCGCATTTTCAAATTCGAGTTCCTTGCGGCTGGTATAAATTACAGGCGTTTTACCATCGGCATGAGAAGTGCGGACTTGTTCGAGAATTTCATCGAGCATTTGGGTGCGATACTCGGGTGAATCTTCTAACAAGTGAGAGACATCTATTTCAATGCTAACTATATTGGGTTCTTTTAACAAGCGCTCCAATTGTTCAGTAGTTTTCTTAACGTGGGAACCAACTATTACGGCACCGGGTTTGCCGCCCCTGACGTATTTTGCCATTTCGTCGGCTGCTACTGGCTGCGGGCCGAGGTCAGCTAAGGATGTTAAAATACTCGCTGCGCTGCGGAATAAAAACTTTTTGCCTTGACTGACTGCATTGAGAATGTGTGTGGCAAATTTGTCTAAATCACCTTGGCTTTGGCCGTCAACAACTGCACATTGGTTGTCTGTCATGTCCATCAGTCGATCTAAACTTCCGTAGCGAATGTCTCCGAGTAAAATGCGATCGACTGCATCAGCGGGGATGCGACCTTTGGTTTTTTCTTCTACATAGTCTGGCAGGTAACTGTGACTGTACCCGAAGACTGAATCTTTGGCAAATTCGGTTTCGTGTACTGGTGTCGGGACACTGTTAACTATTAGGTAGTGCACGCTGTGGCGGGTAATTCGGCCTCCTTCAAAAAAGGCGGGAATTAGAAAATGGGCGTCGAAGGGGCCGAGTTCTTCGGCGATCGCGTCGGTTTCGATGGGATAGTGACCGCGCAGGGTAGAATCGGAACGGCTAACTATTAGGAAGTCTTCGATTTTTTCGCTGGCGATCGCCTTTTTTAAATTTTGGCACACTTCGCGGGTGACGGAGGCTGCTTTTTCGGGAGTTAGCGATCGAGTATTTGTCAGTATGAAGAAAATCGGGCACTTGTCCCGCAGCCCCAAACGCAGGGTGTCTTCGTCCCAACGTGTCAGCAGCAAGCAACTGTGCACGGTTTGAGAACCTGTCGGATCGTCGTCGAGAACTATAATCTTGGGTTTGGCAGAAGACATACTGACCTGGTTGTTAACGTCACCTTTCCAAGATATCCTTACCTGTTACGTAACAGGAAAAAATTTACAATAATTATGATATTTTTTTAACTATTCTCCTCATTCATAATTTTAAAAATGTCTTTGAGTTCGAGTGGAACAGGCATCCTGCCTGTTGCGGTTCAGTAAGCTGTATATTGCTAATGGGTAAGAGGCGCCCTCCGCCGTGTACGCTACTAACTTCTGCCATTTTTTTAATTAGCAGCCTTTCGATCTTGCAACTTTTTCATTTCTGCTTGAACCCCCACGGCTATCTGCAAAGCTTCGTTTAGCAATCGCCCTTGTTCTGTGGCTCGATCGCTAATTTGCAGGGAATTCAAACTTTTCAAATTATTGGTAAACAATTCGGAGTTAGTAGCGACAAATTTTTTGTTTTCCCTGAGAATTCTTTCGGTTTTCAAAGCTCGAACTAAATCCTCTCTGATTAGCTGCAAGGCTGCAATAACTTTTGCTCGATCGCCGATTTTGACTGCCGCATTGCCGGCATCTTCTATCCTATCGTTAATTTCTATCGCTTCGATTATACCATTATAGCGATCGACATCATCAAAAAGATTAATTAAATGTTTGTTTTGGCGGCTGCACTGAATTTTCCACGCATCCTCAAGGATTAAACCGACGATCGCAGCGAAGTGGAGGGCGAACCACAACAAATAAGCTCTAGGAAATATCGCAACCAGCAGCCAACAACTGATTAGAACCAAAACAATTAAACCGACAGTTTTCAAAGCTTCGCGGGCAAACTTAGTCGCTGTCGGCGGTCGGTATACGCGATCGGGCCCCGCGCCGGTGAGGTGCTTGAGTTCACCGACAGTAATTTCTAATCCCTGAATGTCAGCTCGCATAAATCTTCACAAATATTTGTTAATTATAAAGTTTTGTAGTATAACAAGGGGCTCGTCTACAATAAACCTAACATTTTTTTCAACCAAAACTGCACTATGTCCGCACGTCCTATATACCTCGACAACCACGCCACAACCCCCGTAGACCAACGGGTACTTGAGGCGATGCTGCCGTATTTTACCGAACAGTTCGGCAACGCAGCCAGCATCAGCCACGTCTACGGCTGGGAAGCAGAAGCAGCGGTTAAACAGTCACGACAAATTTTAGCAGAAGCGATCAATGCTTCCCCCGAAGAAATTGTTTTTACCAGCGGTGCAACAGAAGCAAATAACTTAGCGATCAAAGGTATCGCCGAAGCTTATTTCAGCAAAGGAAAGCACATTATCACAGTAAAAACCGAACATAATGCTATTCTCGACCCCTGTACCTATTTGCAAAAATTGGGGTTTGACATTACTGTTTTACCAGTGAAAAGCGACGGGCTGATTGATATAGGCGATTTGATCAAAGCGATTCGGGCAGAGACAATTTTGGTTTCAGTGATGACGGCAAATAATGAGATTGGCGTCATTCAGCCGATCGCAGAAATTGCTGCAATTTGTCGGGGAAATGACATTCTTTTTCACACAGATGCGGCACAGGCGATCGGCAAAATTCCCCTGGATGTAGAGGAGATGAATATCGATCTAATGTCCTTGACAGCCCACAAAATTTACGGGCCAAAAGGCATCGGTGCTCTCTACGTGCGCCGCAACAAACCGAGAGTGCAGCTAGCGCCGCAAATGCACGGAGGAGGTCACGAAAGGGGAATGCGATCGGGAACTCTCTACCCACCGCAAATAGTTGGGTTTGCTAAAGCAGTAGAATTGGCAATTGCGGAAATGCCATCGGAAACAGAACGAGTGGTTAATTTGCGGCAGCGTTTGTGGGAAAATTTGAGTGAATTAGGCGATGTTGTTCTCAACGGTCACGCTACGAAGAGATTGCCGGGGAATCTCAATATTAGTGTAGGTGGCGTTGACGGTCAAGCGTTGATGTTGGGTTTGCAATCGGCGGCGGCAGTTTCTTCGGGCTCTGCTTGCACTTCGGCGAAAATATCGCCATCTCATGTTTTAGCAGCGATCGGGCGATCGGACAAATTAGCTTATGCTTCAATTCGGTTTGGTATTGGTCGGTTCAATACCGAAGCAGAAATAGATGCAGTTTCCCAACACGCGATCGCAACTATTACATCTCTCCGACAAGCTCAAAAAGTGATGAGTTAGACAGTATTGGTGTCAAATTAAGCCTAAAACCCAGTGTCTCTCTCATTTTTATCAAAGTCTCGATCCCCCTAAATCCCCCTTAATAAGGGGAGTAGGGGTTGACTATGAACATACTCTTGTCCCCCCCTTATTAAGGGGGGCTAGGCAGGGTGGATTAATTGTCCCCAAGTAAATTATAATAGTCGAGCGCGAGCGGCTCGAGTCCGC
>NZ_JAUBUB010000038.1:0-52860 GCF_036705265.1 Microcoleus sp. B4-C2 | reverse complement strand
GTCCTTTTTGGACGGGCGGGACGCCCATCCCACAATAACAATTAAAATTGTAAGTTATTTAATTCGCGATCCTAACTTCCTGATTTTTGCTTAATAAAAAACTGCTCTCATGGCTGAATCTTCCAATTGGACGCACATCCACGCTCAAGTGCACAAGACGCTGCTGTACCGACAAATATTGCCATCAAATCAGCGATTGCTAGTAGCAGTATCGGGCGGACAAGATTCTCTGTGTTTAATTAAATTACTGCTAGATTTGCAGCCAAAATGGGGGTGGAATCTAGCGATTGTTCACTGCGATCACCGTTGGCGTTCTGACTCGGAAGCCTCGGCTAATCATGTAGAACAATTAGCTAAAAACTGGGGAATATCCTACTATTTGGAAACAGCCTGGGACATCCCGAAAACAGAAGCAGCGGCCAGACAGTGGCGATATCAAGCTTTAACCGAAATTGCGATCGCCCACAACTACCCCTACATTGTTACAGGCCATACAGCTAGCGATCGCGCCGAAACACTCCTCTACAACCTGATTCGCGGCAGTGGTGCCGATGGACTTTCTGCCCTCACCTGGACACGGCCCCTCGCCGATTTTGGATTGCCGATTTTAGACTTTAGATTGCGGAATTCCGGCGAAAATCCCAACTCCCAAATATCTGCCGATTTTAGATTGGAGAATTCAAGTGAAAATTTCCAATCGAAAATCCAAAATCTCAAATCTAAAATCTATTTAGTTCGTCCCTTGCTCGAAATAACTCGATCGCAAACAGGTCAATTTTGTCAAGAGCAAAAACTACCAATTTGGGAAGATTCCACAAATCAAGACTTGCAATATAGTCGCAACCGGATTCGATCGGAATTATTGCCTTATTTGGAAACTCATTTCAACCCAAAAGCCCAACAAGCCCTAGCTCAAACAGCCGAACTCCTGCGCGCCGACGTAGAATATCTCGAACTTGCAGCCAGCGACTTGCTACAGCGAGCAATGTCTCCAATTGCAGACAATATGCAGGTGAATTTTCAACTTCCCGTCAAGTTAAATCGCCCGATTTTGCGGGAAGCACCCCTTGCCTTGCAGCGACGGGCAATGCGGCAACTACTGCAACAAATATTGCCCTCGGCGCCCAGTTTTGAAAGCGTAGAAAAACTAACCAGCTTAATCGTAGCGCCCAACCGATCGCAAACCGATCCATTTCCTGGAGGAGCGATCGGTCGAGTCGAACACCCTTCGATAATTTTACATATTAAATTTTAAGCTGAGAGCAAACTCGAAAGGACTTGCCGCAACTCAGAAACTACCCGATTTTGCTCGTCTCCCGTCTCCTGCACCCGATCGAGTTCCCCCGCCACCGCTTCGAGCTTTTGGCGTAGCGCATTCAAATTGTCCTGCACCGGCTGCAACATTTCTTGATAAACATTCACCCTGCCCCAGAGTTGCGCCACTGCACCTTTCTGGTTGAACAAATTCTGCTCTAACTGCTTGAGTTCGTAGCGTTTCGCCTCACTTTCCCCATTTTGGCGGTTGACATTTGCCTCAATTTGGGATATTGCTTCCTGCACTTGCTGAATTTCGTTTTCCAGTCTTTGCAATTCTTGGCTTTGCTGCTGTCGCTGAGTATTGAGCTGTGCGACAATTGGCCCCAAATCAATATCTCCTCGCTCTTGTTTGGAAGCATTAGCAGTACCCAGCCGCCGCCACAGCACCGCCTGATGCTGCTTTAAAACATCTTCTCGTTCCTGCAACCGGAGGCGCTGTCCCACCAGAGTTTCGTTTAACATCTGATAACTTTCGAGCTCATCTGCCATTTCATTTTCCAAAGCCATGCGATCGTACTCGGAAGCAGCTTGAATTTTCTCTTGCAGCTCCTCGATTGTCTCCCGCTGCAGAGTCAACTCCTCCTCTTGATCGTTAACAAACCGGAACACCTTTTCCAAATCCTGTTGCAGGTGTTGCACCAGCCCTTGTAACTCATCAACAGGCATCTTCTCCAAAGCTGACACATCTACTTTCTGCTCCGTACCCGCAGCACCCGAAGCAGATGCGAGCCTGGAAACTTGCTGGTAAAGCTCCTCAACAGCCCGCACCTGCAAAGACACCGACTGAGCCTGAGCCTGCTTAGCGCTGAGGGTACTTTGCTGTCCTTTAAGCTCCGCCCTAGCCCCGGCCAAAGTATCTTGAGATTGGTACCACTCTTGCCAGCGGTTTTGGAGGCTCTGATTTTGTCGATCGACCTCTTCTTGTTGCTGTTGAGCTATGCTCTGTTTTTGCTCCAACTGCTGCCAGTGCTGATCCAGAATTGCCTGTTGAGCGCCCACGGCACCAAGAGACTGATTCATTTGTTCCCGCACCCCTTGGGCCGAAGCAATTGCCCCTCCCAGCTTCTGCATCAACTCCTGAATCCTCTGGGTCAGCTGCTCATCAACTACTGGCCCCTGCCGAACCTCAGACTGCTGCTGGGCCACCCGTTGCTGCTCGCCCCGCAACTGTTCCCAAGCCGTCTCAATTTCCACGCGACTGCGATCGACTTCTTCTCGCAGTCGGTTAGCTTCATCTCGAGTATTTTCAATTTCCGAGCGCTGAGCCTCCAGCCGCTCCAACTCCTCTTCCATTTGAGCCAACTGCTCTTCGCGGGCTTGCATTTCCATTTCCCGGCGATTGAGTTCCTGACTCGAAAACGTCAGAGAAGCCTTCCACTGTTCAATTTCCTCTTCCTTATCCTTAAACTTGTCCTGCAATCGCGAGAAATTTTGCAGAATGCTCACCAACTGGCGGGCAGCCTCCTGAATCCGCTGCACTTGCTTGCTAGCGCTCAACTCAACCAGCACCAGCGTGCCGTCGTTAAACTTATTAGCTTCCTCAACTGGGATCGCGTCATCACCTGGTACGGCGCTCCAGTTATGTTCGCCCCGCTGACAAGCTAGCAGTTTCAGTTCAGCCTTACCGCCACCGAGACCAAAGCCGCTTCTCTGTTTTTGTACTTCCGCTAGATACAGCACACTAATAGTCCTCTGCTTCGTAAAACCTATCCCAACTTACTTTAAGTTACTTAAAGGCCTAAAAGATAAGTGGTGTTTACTTCCTACGCTGTTGGGTAGACGGCTAATTCCAACATAAGTAGGCTATCCCCCTTAAGCCAAAGGTTCTTGACTAAAGATAACACTGCCTGTGATTTTTAGTCAACTTACCTAAAGTAAACAAGTGTAGGCAAGTAAGGATCACTTTTTGCCAATTAAGTCTTACTTCTTGGTATTGTTTGCCCAATCGGGGGATAGCATTTTTTCTAACTTTTCTTCAGCACTAACGCATAGCACGTTCTCACGGGAGAACTTCCAGAAAGTACGGGCGTCACCAGTTGTCTGGAGGAATGAGACAGCAGTACCAATGCCACTTGATTAAAGACTAGCTCTCACTGCGAAGACTGCCATAGGCTAAAGCTGAAAAAGGTCAGTCCGTCAAAAACTTTCTATTGATTGTACCAGGCTTTAGTTGCGGCTCGATCGTCAGAAAAGCCATCGCTACCCCCAAGCGGACGCCATCCTCCGGCGGACTAGGGATTTGAACCGTGCTGCCTTAGAATAGGGTAATGACGCGAGCCGATGACGCTCGCGGGGGGCGAGCAAAAAGGTCGATCGGCACTGAGGGTGAGAAACTGTAACCAAAATCCTACTCACATCTACTCATTCCTTCTGAAATGAGTAGGGATTGAAGCAGTATATAGCGTGATTCAAAGCGATAGAGAGGTAAAAATGCTGTTAGGCTTCAAAACCGAATTGAAACTGAATAATCAACTTACTCGCACATTGTTAGCCCAGCATTGTGGAGTAGCGCGTCATGCGTTGAATAGGGGATTGTGGTTGACCCCAAATATACTTCACCACAATAAAACCAACGAGAGTGAAAAGCTCAAACTTCCCACAGCTACTGACTTGCACAAACTCTTAGTAGCTATAGTGAAATCAAAAAATTCTTGGTACTATAGCAATCCTCGCATCATTTGTAAAAATATGTAGGGGTAGTGCTACCCCTACTCTCCGTGCCTACCCCAGCCAAGTTGGGGCAACCACGGGGGGTTTGCCCCTACAAGAATTACACGAATCATTTAGGATTGCTATATGAATGCAGCAAGTCTACACCGCAGCAAGCATGAATGGCATTGCGCGAAGCAGGGAAACGGTGTTTTAACAAAACTCGGGGAGTGCCGATATTTAAGAATCAAGGGCGGCGTGACTCTTTCACGTTAAAAAGCGCAGTTAAAATCTTGGGTGACAATAAAATTCAATTTCCTGTTATTGGCATTTTGAAAACTTATGAAAGATTGCCACAAGTATTAACCAAGTCTTGCACGATATCCCGTCAACCCGACAGGTGGTTTATCAGTTGGCGGTTTGACGCCCAACAGCAGGAATCAGGCAATACAAGCATTTTCAGAGTTGACCTCGGCATTAAAGCATTAGCTACTCTCTCAACAGGTGAAGTAATTGCTGGGGCAAAATCCTACCCAAAATATGCAGCCAAAAGGTCAAGAAGGCAAGGGCTAAACCGCCCTAAAATGATCGGTTCAAGCAACGGTCAAAAAGCGCAACTCAAGATAGCGAGACTGCATAAAAAAATAGCTAACACACGTAAAAATACGTTACATAACTTGACGACATTACTTGCCCAAAATCACGGTTTAATGGTCATAGAGGATTTGAATGTAAGCGGAATGATGGCTAATCATAAGTTGGCTGCGTCTGTTGCCGCTCTGGGATTCTTTGAGTTTCGCCGCCAGTTAACCTACAAATGCGAGTTGTACGGTTCAAAGTTGGTAATTGCTGACCGTTGGTTCCCGTCCAGTAAAACCTGTTCTAACTGTGGAACAAAAAAAGAAACACTTTCCTTGAGCGAGAGAGTGTTTGAATGCTCCTATTGCGGATTGGTGATTGACCGTGACTTAAACGCGGCAATTAATTTGTCAAAAACCGTCAGTTAGGCGGGGCTCGTGCCTGTGGACTGGTGAGTTTCGACACCGCCAGGATGAAACAGGAAGTAAGCTTTACAATACTACTGAGTAGACTTGTCTAGTCATGAGTAGATGTGAGTAGGTCTTATGTAACGGAATACAAGGTGAAACTCTACACTTAGAGAATGCCGCGAGTTGCGCGGTTTCAGCTTGTGGACTGGTAGCGCGGCCGAGACCCGGCAGCAAGTATCGCCCTTTCGTCAATTCCCAATTGTGAGATCGGCATCAGCGCGTAAATTATTGACGGAAACTAAAGTCAATGTTTTCGCCAGCACACAGTCTTTCCGATCTCAGACGCCAACGGTTTTAAGGAGGACATTTTAGCTGCATGCAGGGAAATTTGAGTGAAATAGACATCCGCAGCATCCTGCAATTGATTGAGTTAGGCCAGCGAACCGGAGAACTGTTCGTAGAGGCCTACACCTCCACCGGCAGCGGCACGGGTACTCAACCTACCTCGCGCTCCCTTGCAGGACAATCCTGGTATGTCTTCTGCTTCAACGGTCAGATTATTTACGCTACCCAGAGTGCGGGCAGTTTGTTTCGCTTGCGCGACTACCTGCGCCGCTACAAAGCAGATACCGCCCTCGACAAAATCCAAGTTCCCTATATGGCATCTACCAATGCCCCAGAATACGGCTACCTATGGGCCCTGCTAGAAAACCACATCCTCACCCCAGCTCAAGGCCGCAACATCATCCAGAGCATGATCCACGAAACCCTATTTGACTTGCTCAGTCTCCACCAGGGTTCCTTCACTTTTGAAATGGGCCCAGCTTTGGCTCCTCAACTGACCAGCTTAGAAATTAGTTCGCTCCTGGCCAAGATTGTCAAACAGGTGCAGCAGTGGAAGCAGTTTCACCCTCACATTCAGTCGCCCAACCAATGCCCGGTGATTTCAGACCCCTCCGAGCTGCGAGTCGCCCTGCCTGTCAATACCTTTAATACTCTCAGACGCTGGGCCGACGGCCACACTTCGATCCGCCAAATGGCGCGCTACCTCAACCGAGACGTGCTCACTGTCGCTAAGGCGATTTACCCCTTTGTGCAGCAGGGATTGGTGCAAGTATTTTACGAACCCTCTGTTGCCCCCACCAACAACAAAAAAGAATGGTCGTCCCCAGAAACCAAAGTTCCCAGAGTTGTCTGTATTGACGACGACAATACTATTCGCAAAACAGTCGAGTCAATTTTAAATGAACACGGTTACGAAGCTACTACGATCGGCAATCCCCTCCAAGCCCTGAGTTTGGTGTTTCCACTCAAACCCGATTTAATTCTGTGTGACATCGCCATGCCGGAACTCGACGGCTACGAAATTTGCGCTATGCTGCGTAGTTCTAGCGCTTTCCGGCAGACGCCGATCGTGATGTTGACGGGCATCGACGGATTTATCGATCGCGTTAAAGCCCGCATGGCCGGAGCTACAGACTTTTACACTAAACCTTTTGGTGAAAGCGAGTTATTGATGCTGGTAGAAAAATATGTGGGCCCAGGCTACCCTCGGGTCAATCTCTCGGAAAGATTATTAGACCGATCGCTAGAAGACCAATTAGAAGAAAAATAAGTTTCGCCCCCATGGCATGATGGGAGCTTTTTTGTACCTGCGGTTAGATCGAGTCTCGGCCACCACAAAGAGAAAGCTGGACGTACTATTGGCGATCGCACCATAAACTAGAATGTATAAATCCGCGCGCTGGCATAAGGGCGTCGGTAAAACTCTGTTCAATTTCTAGACCCAAGTGGGTCTAACACGCTCAAAGTGCAAATATAATATACTTGTTCTCCACTTGCAGCCGCTCCGAAAAACTGATGTACAGAGCTACTTATTGCTAGGTATTTCTGTACAAAGTCAGAGAGTCCAATTCTCAGTCTTAACTGACTCCGTTCATGATTGTCGGGACATCAGCCATGTCAACAACTCCTCGCTAATCCCAGTATCGGTTTAGCATTCATCGCAGAAATTACCCAGAGTTTTACCAATTGAGACGGCGGTGGGATTACAAAGTGAAGCTTTAGGGGTTTCAAATTAATTGTTCGTAGTCGATTTGAGCTAATTTGTAAGCATTGGTCGCGCGAATTTATTGCTGGCAGTCAATTATTGACGGAACAAATTTATTGCCAAGTACCTCCGGCAGTAGCGCCATTCACCCCTTGGCTGTGTCAAGCTTGGCTGTGTCAAGTTTCGACCATCGAAGTTTCGATCGGCTTCTTCTTGGCGGGAAACCTCAACAATTTTGCTAGAAATGCAGGTGTCAGAATTATGATTAGCGGTAGCCCAGACTTTATATTACCAGGACTAGGCGTAGATCCGGCTCCGGAATTCCAAGAACTAGAAACTCCCGAAGGAGAGCTGCACCTGCGGTTCTACGTTCCTTCGGGGAACGAGTTCGCTCTGCCGGCGACAGGGATTAGAGAGGTACTATCCCCGTCCCCAGACCGCATGACACCGATCCCCAACGTTTCCTCTTTGCTTTTAGGTACGCTAAATATGAGAGGACGAGTGATTTGGGTGGCAGACCTCGGCCAATTTCTGGGAGACCAAACACCTCTGAACACAGATAGACCCGAAATCCCGATCGTGGCTGTGGAAGACCAAGACACGATTTTGGGGCTGGCAGTCGATCGAATTGTGGGGATGGACTGGCTCGACGTAGAGCAACTGCACTCTCAGAACAATGCACCAGACGGCATGATTCCATTTCTGAGGGGAGAATGGATGTTAGGTGCACCAGCTCAGAAAGTGCTCCGACTGCTAGATCAAGTGAAAATTCTGCGCTCGGCGCGGTGGGCAGCGTGAAATCGATTTTAGATTTGCGATTTGCGATTTTCGATTGAGGTCTAATCATAAACAGTCACACGACGTGAGGCGCGCATCTAAACATTCAATTCAAGATAAAAATCAAAAATCTCAAATCTAAAATCTAAAATCCAAAGAGGGCGGCAAATGGCAACAAGTACCAACTTTCAGCAGGACTACCAACGGGCAGAAGCGGCCTACATGGATGGCAATTATTCAGAAGCCGCAGCCCTAGTTTATCAATTAGTAGAAGATTTTCCCGAAGACCCCAGCGCTCGCCTGCTGTGCGGACACATTTACTGCTACGGACTGCAACAGTATGAGGTGGCGCGGGAACAGTACACGGTTGTGCTAGGTCTGAGTGATGACCAGAGTTTGGTAGAACACGCTCACAGCGGAATTACCTACACAGACCAATTTTTATCTGGAGAACTAGAAACTGAAAATTTCGAGGCTTTGTCTGCTGAAACTGAATTAGAATTCTATCCAGACTTATCTCTTGATGAAGGGTTAGAAGACCCGGATTTGGGACTTTTTCAAGGAAATTCCCCATCCCTTTCCTATAGAAGTCAATCCCCAGACGACATGGAAAACGAGGACTTGGCCGACTTAGGCATGAGTGGCTTGGGATGGGAACCAGAAGACGACGATGGCGCAGGCTCAGTCCCAGATTTAGCCTCACATTCTAACCCCTTTGGTGGCGACAGCGGCGGAATGGCAGCTTATGCTGAGAACTCCGGCTCGCTAGACGGCATAGACGAGTTTGCCGACTCGGACTTTGGAGACCCTTTTGCCTTAGATGATGGAGGGTTTGATGGTGCTGACTTGTCTAGCAGCAAAGTTTCTGGTTCAAGCGCACCTTACTCAGGAGATTCGTTTTCCGAAGCTCCGACTCAGATGCTCAACGGTCAAAGTTTTGCCTCTTCAGAAAGCGGGAATTCCTTCGACTCGAACCAACTAGACTCCCCCATCGGGCCCTCGGACAATTTTGGCGAACCTTTTGGTGCGCTCGATTTGCCAGACGAATTCGACAATAACTCCGACTACGACTACCAATCCCCGCCCCAGATTGGCCAAAATTACGGTCATAACACACCTGGGGTCGAAGATGAAGACCCCTTTGCCGAGGCGATGCCCTCGTCGGGTTTCGGGTCTTCTAGACCTCAAAACAAACAGTCGAATAACGGGTCGGACTACTCGTCAAACTATTCGCTGGCGGAAGACGAAACGCTGTTGATGGGAGGTGCTGTCCCCAACTCTCAAAGTCAAAGGTCGAGCCGGGGACAATTTAATTCAGTCGATCCAGCCTCCTCCAACAGCAACGGTTACAGCGACTCGGAACCCCCGGCATTTAGCTCTAGAGACAACTTCGAGTTAGATGCTTTTGAAGACGACGCTTTTAGCGATTCTTTCTCTTTCGACGAAAACGAACAAGCAACAGCTTTCGGGGCTTCCGACAAGAACAACAGCGCCTGGTCGTCAAAAACTGGGAACGCTCAAGAACACAGCGACTTTTTAGACGAATTTGACGAATTTGACGATTTGGGCAATTTGCCGGACTTTGATATCTCAGAAGATGCCACCAGTTCGATCTTGACTAGAGGTAACACCAATTTCGGCAACTCGACCAGCGGCATGATGGGAACGACTGGGAGCAGCCTGGACTTTGACAACAGCGATGGCTCAGCAATTCGGGATGACGAAATATTTAGCATAAGTGGCCCGGCTGATACGTCTGTGTCGACTTTTTCTCCCACAGAAACAGAAGCGCTCGATACTTCGGTAACAGTAGAACAGGGGGGACTGGCTTTCTTGGAAAATGCCCCTTTGTTTACAAAACAGTTGTACACGGCAATCGGGGCGGGACTTGTTTCTCTGGTAGCTGTGGCTTTCGTCACCAACATTGCCTCCTATCAAGCTCTGCGGCAAGACAAACCGGAGGCGATTGTTTACCTGCGCCAAACAGGCTGGGTAATGACTGCAGCCGCAGGCTTTACCAGCTTTTTAACTTCTTGGGGCATCGGCCAGTTGATCGCCAAGCAGGTACGCAAGTCGTCGGACAATTTGCAAGCTCAGTTCGATGCCGTATCTCAAGGAACTTTGGATGCTCGCGCTACGGTTTACTCGGAAGATGAATTTGGCAAAATGGCTGCTAAATTCAACCACATGGCGAAGGTCATCCAAACCACGATTAGCGATACTAGGCGCAAGTCTGACGAGCAGGAACAGGCAAAAGAAGACTTGCAGCGCCAAGTGATTCGCTTGCTAGACGACGTGGAAGGAGCGGCCCGGGGTGACTTGACGGTGACGGCAGAAGTGACCGCAGACGTTTTGGGCGCGGTTGCTGACTCGTTTAACTTGACAATTCAAAATCTGCGCGAAATCGTCCATCAGGTGAAGCAGGCGGCTCGGGAGGTCAGCAAAGGCGCTACGGATAGTGCTAAGTTTGCGGGCGATTTGTCTTCCGACGCGCTGCGGCAAGCTGAGGAACTGGCGGCAACGCTGAATTCCGTGCAAGTCCTCACCGACGCGATTCAGCGGGTCGCAGAGAGCGCTAGAGAGGCCGAAGAAGTGGCCCGGGGCGCGGCGGCAACGGCTCTGAAAGGGGGCGAGGCTGTGGAGCGGACGGTGGCCGGGATTTTGGAAATTCGCGAAACAGTAGCAGAAACCACGAGAAAAGTCAAGAGGTTGGCGGAAGCTTCTCAAGAAATTTCTAAGATTGTGGCTTTAATTGCGACGATCGCCTCCCGGACGAATTTGTTGGCCCTCAACGCCAGTATTGAGGCGGCGAGAGCTGGGGAAGCGGGCAGGGGTTTTGCGATCGTGGCAGATGAGGTGCGACAATTGGCAGACCGATCGGCTAAGTCTTTGAAAGAAATCGAACAGATCGTGATGCAAATTCAAAGCGAAACCGGCGCGGTAATGACGGCGATGGAAGAAGGGACGCAGCAGGTTATTGAGGGGACAAGATTGGCAGAACAGGCGAAGCGATCGCTTGAAGATATCATTCAAGTTACTAATCGAATTGACGTGCTAGTGCGATCGATTACTGCCGACACTGTAGAGCAAAACGAAACAGCTCGCGCCGTAGCTTCTGTGATGCAAGCAGTCGAGCTGACCGCTCAGGAAACCTCCCAAGAAGCGCAGCGAGTTTCTGGTGCTTTGCAAAATTTGGTGGGCGTTGCTCGCGACCTTTTGACATCGGTGGAAAGATTCCGAGTAGAAACAGCAGAAAGACAATAATCAATTGTCTCATGCTTTTTTTGCGGGCTGATTTACAAGCACGTTAGTGTGGCAATAATGGCATACAAAAAGCAACCTCGCAGTCTTGAAACCCCTGCGGGGATGCCAATTCAACACCTAAAGGAAGTAGGAGTTGCACAGATGGACGATAACATAGTAGAGGTAATACCGGGCATCTTTGGTGAAGTTCAGCCGACGGGCTGTATTATCTCTACCCTAACCAAATCTAGCAGTGGCTATGCAAACAAAAGACTTCGCATTAACGGTGAATGGAAAACGTTTACTGTCCACCGTTTAGTATTAGAAAATATCTTAGGTCGTCCGATTAGACCGGAATACTTTGCTTGCCATACTTGCGATGTCCGCAACTGCATTAATCCTAACCATTTGTGGGAAGGTTCTCGGCTGGAAAATTCTCAAGATAGGTTTAAAAAAGGACGTATTAAAGATGTGGGAAGTACATCGGCGCCGAAACCTCAAAAACAAGTGCGAGGCATAGAAGTAATTCCAGGTATTCGCGCTGAAATACAGCCGAACGGCTGCATGATTTGTACGTTGGCTAAAAGAAGTGATGGTTACTCGGTGAAAACTATTAAGATTAACGGGAAAAATCAAAGTTTCTATCCCCACAGACTTGTACTGGAACACAAACTGGGACGGTCTGTCAAACCCGGTTATTTTGCTTGTCACAGTTGCGACGATCGCGGTTGTGTCAATCCTGACCATTTGTGGGAAGGAACCCCCGCCGATAACTCCCGCGATGCTATAGAAAAAAACCGCTTTCCTTTCGTTCCCGGCAAGATATCTGTCCACCGCAAACTCCAACCCGAACAGGTGCGGGAGATTCGCTATCTTTTAAGTGAGGGCATATCGAAAAGAAAAATAGCCAGGACATTTGCCATATCTCGCAGTCAGATTATTCTCTTGGCAAGGGGCGAGATATACAGAGACCTTCTCTAGAACTACTAACATAGACCCAATACAATAACGCTTAAAATCAGGAATAAAACTATGCTGCCGGAGCAACAACAGAGGATAATGGGCTACTTTATTGAGGAGGCAAAAGACCACCTCAATACGATCGAACAAGGGTTGCTGAATCTGCAAACCACGATCGAAGACCCCGAACTGGTCAACGAAGTATTTAGGGCCGCTCACTCTGTCAAAGGAGGAGCAGCAATGCTGGGGCTGACGAGCATTCAGCAAACAGCTCACCGACTAGAAGATAGTTTTAAAGTATTAAAAGAGTGCAGCGTTAAAGTAGACCAACAGCTAGAGTCCCTTTTTCTGCGAATTTTTGACACATTGCAAGGGCTGTTAGAGCAACTGTCGGGGCCTTTTGGACTGACAGAAGAATTGGGAGAACAGATGGTTCGAGAATTAGAACCAGTATTTGAAGAACTTAATGGGCACTTGGGGGGACTCGTTGGACACGGAGAACACCATGCAGACGAGAGCTACGCGATGCCAGTACCCGAACCAGTTATGGCGGGGGTGGGAGTCGGGGCCTTTGCCTCATCAAAGAGTTTTCCAGATTCGCGGTCAGTTTACGCACCTGATGCCAGAACAACAGAAGACAGCGCGCTGCAGCTAGTATTTGACTCGGACGTGCCGGCGAGGATGCGGGAACTCCTGCAAGAGTTTAAACAGCCGGAGGGGCCAGAAAGCAGGCGGCAACTTAAGAACATTTGTCGGAACTTGCTCAGGGCGGGGGAAGAATTTGAACTGCCCTGCTGGATAGAATTGATCCAAGCTGTATCCAAGGCGATCGGCAATCCAGAAAATACCTACCGCACCTTAGCCCCAACGGTGATCAAAGACATCAAACAAGCGCAAGAACTGGTAATTTCTGGTCTAGAATCGTCGATCGCCCCAAGCGCAAAACTTCTGTCGCTGCAGCCGGCTGTTCTGGTTCCAGAAACAGATTTTGAAGATTTGCTGGCCTTCGCTCAACCGAGTAAATCCGGGAAAAATGTGGTTTCTGTTGAGGATGAGGCCTGGGATCTGGTGGGATCGGGCGATGCCCCGGATGGATTGAACAAGTTGCTGCCGACTATTTCTGGGCTGAGTATAGACGAGCTATTCGACCAACTCGACAGCGGCGACAGCAACGATGACAATGGCATTCGATTGTCCCAGTTCGACGAAGATTCCGCCTTCGCAGAATCGGATATAGAGACGGGTGCTTTTAGAGGCTCGACCCGCAGCGGCCCGGAAGTGGGCGCGGCAGAACTCAACACTTTAGCTGACTTGTTTGACGGCGAGTCCCCGGATCTCGACGGCGCTTGGGAAGAAGAAGAAGACCTCGACTATGCACACTCTTCTGGGATATCGGCGGCCCGAATGCTGGGGTTAGACGATGATGACAATTCCGGCGATTTTACTGATTTGTTGTTTGACGAATACGATGCGGAAAGTTCCGAAACGAATAGGACGCCTCCGATTGATGACCTGACGAGTTTGTTTGGGGAGGATTTGCTGTTTGGAGAGGAGGCAGAGGGCTCGACAGTAGCTGCCGGTCATAAAAATGCGGGTTCGAGCCAGCGGTTAACCCGCAACCAGGTTAAAACGGGTAACGGTAGGGGCGGTTTGGAGCGGCGATCCGACACGGTGGCCCCAGCGAGGGGACAAGCGGACGAAGATGCTCTCGGTACGCTGTTGGACGAAGTGGCGGCCCAAACTTCTGCTGGTGGTACGGAGGACAATGCTGATTTCGAGAACTTGTTCGGCGATTTAAGCTTATCTGAGGCAACAGGTGGGCAGGCAGTCTCTTCGGAGTATTCCCTGAAGTCGGAGGCTTTAGACGGAGAATCGAAGCAGCCGGCAGCCGGGGGGGACAATAATGATTCAGCGAATGCCGAAGCGCTTGAAGAGCCTGAAATGGATGATTTCGAGTTGTTCTCTGAGCTTGGCGAGGATTCGGATTTGAGCGAGTTGTTGGGGATTACTTCTAATTTCCTTTCTTCAGAAGACGAAGGTGGGGAGAACGGGGGCGATCGAGCTCAAGCTGCAGGCACCGCACAAAATGAGGAAATGGGCAACGTTCTTAACATGACATCAAATTCTGATTTAGATATCTCAGCAGATGAAAACTGGCTAGAAGATGCTTTCGGCCTGGAAGACGAGTCTGTGCAATCGCTCAACCTGGAAGGGGACGATACGGATTTGGATGCGCTGTTTGGGGATATGACCTCGGACGCGATTTCTGAGGATGAACAGACTGTGCGGGATCGGCAAGGAGTGGCTACTTCCCGAGAAGCTGCCGATTTGGCTGAGCTTTTCGGTTCTGTACCTACGGGTACGGAGTATGAGGGAGAAGCTTCGGGGCAAGCCCGTGGGGGTTGGCCCAAGGATGGGGATTCAGAATTGCTGAGTGCGGATTTGGGAGTTGATGAGGGCGACTTGGGGAGTTTGTTCGACAATAATAACAATGGTGCGGCGGTTTCCGACCAAGGCTTGGCAAATTCGGCAGAGGTTGAACTTGGGGCTTTGTCCGACGATCGTCCTGAGTCGGAAATTTCAAATCTCGAATCTGATGAGGGCGCAGCTTTCGATTTCTTGGAGGATATGTTTGGGGAAGGGCTGGTGCAGCAGCCCGATGCTGTAGTGGCGCCAGATGAGGGCGCTGCTGTGGATGTGAATGAGTTGTCTGCCCAACCTGCCGATGGTTTGGCAGGCGGGGTGAGTGCTGATTTGTTCGATCGAGCCGAAACAGATGTCGCCGGGGAGTATGAGGGCGAAGATGATTTGTTTGATGCCCTGGAAACTGATTTTTCGAGTGTGGATTTAGAGCCGCTGCCTGCTGAATCTCTCGATGGTATGTTTGATGGCGATGCTGACTTGCTCTCGGCGATGGAAACGGGCGCTACTCTCAACAACGCAGAGTTGGAGGGTTTTGATGATTTGTTGGATTCGATCGATGCTGAGGTTTTGGTGACTTCGGAACTGACGACGGGCTTTTGGGACGCTGAGGACGAGTCAGCCCAGGCCGATGCCTCGGAGTTAGATGAGGGGTCGCTGGCAGACTTTTTTGGCGATGGCGAATCAGGCGATGAGGATGATTCTGAAGGCAATTTTGACGATTTAGAAGCACTGTTAATTGCAGGCGGTGCGGGAGCTGTCATAGCAGCTTCTGCGAGTACAAATCAGAGTCCGGTAAATACAGAAGTTTTCTCGGATCTTGAAGAACTCCTCAGCGAGAGCGCAACTATGCCGGAAATTCACGGGCTACCGGCGACAACTGCTAGTAAAGCTCCGCGCACTGCTGCCGATGAGAGCGACGACGAATTTGGCGATTTGGAAAAACTGCTCGAAGATCCCAAGGACAGCGGCCGCCAAGGGGAAGGCAATATGGGGCCGTCGGCGATCAACAGACCCAGGCGGAATGCCCGCGCGGGCGGGTTCGGCGACCAGACGATGCGGGTGCCGGTCAAACAACTAGATAACCTCAGCAATTTGATGGGGGAACTGGTGGTAAACCGCAACAGTTTGGAGCAAGACCAAGAACGGATGCGGCAGTTTTTGGACAATTTGCTGCACCAGGTGGCGCTGCTGAGCGATGTGAGCCAGCGGACTCAGGATTTCTACGAGCGGAGTCTTTTGGAGATTGCTTTGCTGGCAAACCGGCAGGGACACCGATCGGCCTGGCGCTCTGAGGATTCGGCCCACACCCGCGAAAGTGCCTGGAGACCAGAGGAAATGGACAGGTTTACTCCTTTCCACAGTTTGGCTCAAGAGATTATTGAGCTGATCGTGCGGGTGCGGGAGTCGGCGGCGGACATTGAGTTTTTGGTGGATGAGGCGGATCAGGTGACTCGCCAACTGCGACAAGTTACGACTCAACTGCAAGAAGGTTTGACTCGCGCCCGGATGAAGCCGTTTGCGGAGACGACGGACAGGCTGTTCCGGGCCGTGCGGGAAATCGCGATTAAGTGCGGGAAACAGGCTCAGTTGCAGGTTGAGGGTAAGGAGATTTTGATCGACAAGATGATTGTGGATCAGCTATATGACCCGATGACTCATTTGGTGAACAATGCGATTACTCACGGGATCGAAGCGCCGGAGGTGCGTCTGGCGGCTGGGAAGCCTGCAGTCGGCAGGATTACGATTCGCGCTTTCCACCAAGGGAACCAAACGGTGGTTTCGGTTTCTGACGACGGGGCGGGAATTGATCCGCAAAGGGTGAAGGCGAAGGCGATTAAGCAGGGTATGCTGACGGCGGCTCAGGCTCAGAGGATGTCTCGCTCGGAAGTTTACGATTTGCTGTTTATGCCGGGTTTCAGCACTCAGGAACAGGCGACGGAGTATGCCGGTCGGGGGGTCGGTATGAATGTGGTGCAGACTTCCTTGCAGGAAATTCGGGGCACTGTGTCGATCGATTCAACGATCGGCAAGGGGACTGTGTTTACCATCCGTTTACCTCTCGTGTTGAGTATTTCTAAGGCTCTGACTTGCATTAGCGATCGAGCTCGCATTGCTTTCCCGATGGATGGGGTCGAGGATATGATCGATGTGCCTCGCGATCAGGTGACGACGGGGGCGGATGGTTTGCCTTGCATTGAGTGGCGGGGTCAAAGCTTGCCGTTCCGGCCGCTGCGGGATTTGCTGGCTTACAGCCGCCATTTGGGTCGGGGCAGTGTTTACGGGTTCAATACTGACGATGACATGATTTCGGTGATTGTGCTGCGCTCTGCTGGCAATTTCTTGGCGGTGCAGGTGGATCAGGTTTCGACGGAACAGGAAATTGTGATCAAGCCGTTGGAAGGGCCGGTGCCCAAGCCGATCGGGATTGCTGGGGCCACGGTGCTTGGGGACGGTCGGATCGTGGCGATTGCGGACGTTCTGGAGCTGATCGATTTGGCTACGGGCAGGCTGCGGAAGGACACTGGCGGTACGCTTTGGGATGAGGGCGAGAAGGCTACTAAGGAGGCGGAAATCGAGAAGACTGAGCCGACTGTGCTGATTGTGGATGACTCGATTACGGTGCGATCGCTCTTGTCGATTACTTTCGAGAAGTCTGGCTATCGCGTGGAAGAAGCTCGCGACGGTAAGGAAGCTTGGGAAAAGATGAAATCTGGTCTGCCTTGCGATATCGTTTTCTGCGATATTGAGATGCCGAGAATGGACGGTTTGGAACTACTTTCTCGGATGCAAAAGGATGCGGTTTTGTGTGAATTGCCGATCGCGATGCTAACTTCTCGCGGTGCTGACAGACACCGCCAAATGGCTTACAGTTTGGGCGCAAAAGGCTATTTCACTAAGCCTTATTTGGAGGAGCAATTGCTTGATGCTGCTTCTCGGATGTTGAAAGGTGAGGTTGTTGGTGCTCCGGTTGGTGTGTAATGTGTAAATCTGCTTTTATCTGCGGTTGAAAAATGGGAATTTGTTAACCGCAGATGAAATTGGATTGATTAAACCGCAGAGGACACAGAGAACGCAGAGAAAGAGAACAGAGAGAGGGATGATTCCGAGGAAGGACGAATTTGATATAATTTATCTGCGTTTATCTGTGTTTATCTGCGGTTGAAAAAGGGAGTTGATTGACCGCAGATGAAAATTGATTGATGCGGATTTAGATCGCGCTTTCGGTTTTGGTGGTAGGCTGGGAATGTGGGGTGTAGCGGAAGGGCGATCGGTTATTTATGGATGCTGAAGAACTTTTAGAAAGATACGCCAAAGGCCAACGGGACTTTCAAAAAGCAGAGTTAAGTGGGATAGACCTCAAAGATGCAGACTTGAGTGGAATATGGCTATCTAGTGCAAATCTGTCGGGAGCTGATTTGAGTGAGGCAATCTTGACCAATGCAAACCTCGAAGGAGCAAACTTCAGTAGAGCATCCCTGGTAGGAACAAACTTAATCGGGGTGACAGGTAATAGTGTCAACTTCAGTTTTGCAGACCTCAGCGGTGCTGATTTGAGTATGGCAAAGCTCACAAGTGCTAACTTGAGAAATACTAAACTGGACAATGCAAACCTAAGTGGTACTCAATTAATCAGTGTATCGTTAACTAAAGCTTCTCTGAAGGAAGCAAATTTAAATAAAGCAAGTCTGGAAGGGTCAAATTTGACGAGGGCAAACTTGACAGGAGCAGAATTGAGTCGAGTTAACTTACGTAGTGCTAGTCTCGAAGATGTCAATCTCCAGAAAGCTAAACTTAGAGGTGTCAATCTGTCTGGATTTAACTTATCAGGCGTGAATCTGACTGAGGCGGATCTTGGTGCAGCAAACCTCACAGGGACAAATTTGAAAAAAGCCTGTCTGGAAAGGACAAATCTCGAAAGAGCGAGTCTTCAACAAGCAAATTTGATGATGGCAAGTTTGGAGGGAGCCAACCTTAAGAAAGCAGACTTGACTGATGCTAAAACCTATGGTTGGAATATTAAGACTGCCGACTTCACTGATGCGATAATGCCAGATGGAGAAATCTACGAGCCAGAAACCTCTAAAATAGAAATCGACACCAAACAAACTTATCAACAAGAATCGCAAACAGTAACATCTATGACGCGCAAAATTATTCGTACTGACAAAGCACCGGCACCCGTGGGCCCTTACAATCAAGCGATCGCCGCTACGGGCACTATGCTGTTTGTAGCTGGCCAAATTGCGATCGACATTAGACTAAATGATATTGTCTACACCGACGATGTGGCAAAACAAACCGAACAAGTTATGGCAAATCTCGAAGCGATTCTCACAGAAGCCGGCGCTACTTGGTTGGATGTGGTAAAAACTACGGTTTTCCTCAAAGATATGAATGATTTTGCCGCCGTGAATGCGGTTTATGCGAAATATTTTGATGCGGAAACTGCACCGGCGCGCGCTTGTGTGGAGGTTTCGCGTTTGCCGAAAGATGTCTTAGTTGAGATTGACTGCATTGCGGTTATTTAACGTGAGTTAGTGTGCTGACCTGGCCGGAAGAGCGATCGACGTGCCAGCTATATAGAGTCTGACTCCTCAAGCTGCAATAGTCTTAGGAATGAGAATTAAATAACTTCCACAAGATTGTGGGACGGGCGGGACGCCCGTCCTTTTTGGACGGGCGGGACGCCCATCCCACAATAACAATTAAAATTGTAAGTTATTTAATTCGCGATCCTTACTTCTTCAAATTAGCAGGAGGAGTTTCAGGTACAACCCAGTAGTAGACAGTTCTGCCGTCCACTTTTACTACCTGCTCAGGTTTCCAGTCGCCCATATCGAATTCATGGGACACAATGCGCGTACCTGGTTTTAGACTGAGTAATTTGGGGCGCAGTTTTACGTTGAGTTCTGGCAGGAGATAAAGCGTGACAACTGTTGCCTCACTGAAGTCTGTTTGGAATAAATCTTCCTGACGAAACTGGACACGATCGGTAACGCCAGCCTTTTTGGCGTTCTCGTTAGCTTCTCGAATGCGTTCTGGGCTGATGTCAATACCAATGCCCCGCGCGCCAACCTTTTGAGCGGCTGCAATCACAATCCTACCGTCGCCACTACCCAAGTCGTAAACTACGTCATTGGCTTGCACGTTTGCCAGCCGCAGCATTTCATTCACAACCGGTACAGGGGTTGGAACGTAAACGACATCGGGTTGACGGGTGGGAGCTTCTGTTGTGGGGCTAGGAGTCGCTTGAGCCACATCGGAAACAGAATTAGTTGGGGATGCGGCAGCCGGAGTTGGAGCCACTGTCTCAAAGTTACGTTGTTGGGTACAGCCGATCGCAGCAAAACTGAAAATGCTAACGCCAACAAAGAATGATTGCCTAATGGTTTTGAGTTGCACGATTGTAAATCTCCAAAAAAAGTTGCTATGTAGTGTGACGGGCAAAGGGAATACCCAGTAGAACAACGATGACCCCTACGATCGCGCCGATGCCTGTATAAACCAGACTGGAATAGAGCAAATAGCCACAAATGGCGCAGAACACTATGGGAACGATCGGGTAAAGCGGTACGCTAAACGGGCGGAGTCGATCGGGTTCTCGAATGCGTAAAACAATCAAGGACAGGGTGCTGATCAAAAAGAAAAACCAGAAGATGGGCGCAGTGTAGTCCACCATTGTTTCAAATCCTTTGCGGGTGAAGGTTCCCAGCCCAATCAGCGTCAGGGCGATCGCACCTTGCAATAAATAAGCGGTTGTGGGTGAACTCGGATGCGGGTGCCAGCGTGCCAACCAGCGAAATGCCGACCTATCCTGCCCCAGAGCAAAGCTGCTGCGTGCCCCCGTAAAGATGCTGGCGTTGATCGACCCCAGCGTGGCGGTCACAACCAGTAAACTCACAAACGCGGCTCCTGGTTCACCCAGCACTCGCCGCAGTAAATCTGATGCAACGGCTTGAGAGTCGGTCATGCCTGCGATACCCAATCCCCGCAGATATGCCAGATTAATCAGCAGATAAAGTCCTGTAATGATGCCAATGCTCCAGAGGAACGATCGCAAAATATTGCGCTGTGGGTTGTGAATTTCGGCAGAAATGTAAGCGGCTTCATTCCAACCACCATAGGACAGCAGCACGAAGACCAGCGCTAAGCCCCAGGAAGAGGTACGGGAGGCATCGGAGGAAAGGGCCGGGACGGGAGGAGGGGAGGAGGCCAGACCCACTACGATGACCAGCAGTAAGCCTAAAACGAGTATCACCGCTAGCCCGTTCTGGAGGCCTTTACTCTGGCGCAGTCCAATGATGTTGAGCATTGTGAGCAGGGCGATCGCGACTGCTGCGTAAATTGCAGGGGAGTAGCCACCTAGTGGAAGTAGCTGAGAGGCATAGTCGCCAAACACAAATGCCAGCAGCGCGATCGATCCAGTCTGAATCACGGTCATGCGTGCCCAGGCAAATAAAACTGCGATCGGTTGCCCAAATGCCCGTTTCAGGTAGTAGTAGTTGCCGCCGACATGGGGATATGTCGTGGCCAATTCGGCGTAGCAAAGTGCCCCCAGCAATGACACAACACCGCCTATCAGCCAGACTCCTATGACACCACCAACCGTTCCGGTATTAGCAGCGACCAGAGCAGGGGTTTCAAAAATGCCTGCGCCGATTACTAGCCCGACAATCAAGGCGATCGCATCAATTAGACTAATAGAGGGTTTTGGAGTCCCTGTTTGGGGTTCGTTACGTTCCACCAGTGCAGTGTTCTCTAATCTATCCACAGTTTTAGCTTCTCAACGAGTAGAATTTTTTACGACACCCAGGCTTAAACCAATTTCCGTTTTGCCCAAAAGTCCGGCGCCGACTCAGAAGAATTAGAATTCCTGCGATACCAGAAATTAAATAAAAAGAGTTGCTGGAAACGTGAACTGTTCATCCTTAAAAATCTATTTAGGAGAGGGTTGACAATCAAGGTCTACTCTTAGCTTCCACAGCAAATGTGACTCAAAGGTGACAATCCCCACATTTTTCCAATTAATGACTCAGAACAGGTTCCCATGCTTCGATGGTTTGCAGGATAATCAAACCAGAACGAACCATTGCTTGCAGTTGAGGTAGCATCTACCAAATCCGCGTCACGAAATCAATACATGAGCGCTTCGATCGCCAATCAGACAACCGCACAGATAATCCAGAAACGGCACTCAGCCTTTTGCAAGATGAGCAACTCTACACGATCTTGCACAATAGCAATCATGTTGTTGAATGGTTAGAAGCACTGGATTGCTAGATCAGGGCTTGGTATTGTCGGCAAATTTTTGGCTCAAAAGTGATTAAACGACGATCGATCGTGTCTACAAGAAAAAGTGATTTGAACAGGTGGAGCAGCGGCGTTAGCTGTTTTCTTTGATTCACAAAAATTGATGGCAATTGGAGCATAGCTCAAAAGTAATTAGTAGGTAAAAAGGCATGAAACGAACAAACATTCTTAAAAGTGGGCTAATTTTGAGCATCATGGGTCTAGTGGGCTGCAATTCTCCCCAGGCGCAGGTGCGCGAAACACCGGCTTCTGTCCAAATCAGTAGTGAAACGCAACAGGCACAAACTAATCAAACTGCCCAGCCAGCCAGTTGCAAATTGGTAGAAAACGGGTTTGGTCCGCAGGGGCAGGTGAGTGTACGGGTGGAGGAAGTGGTGACAGGGCTGGATGTTCCCTGGGGGATTGCCTTCTTACCAAACCGCGATCTGCTTGTTTCTGAACGATCGGGACGGGTGCGGCTAGTGCAAAATGGCAAGCTGCGCCCCCAAGCGATCGCCACCATCAATGTCAGCGATCGTGGTGAAGGTGGATTACTGGGCATTGCCACTCATCCCGATTTTGCCAATAACCGATTCTTTTATGTGTATTTCACGGCCAACCAAAATGGCACTCCAGTGAATCGGGTGGAACGCTGGCAGTTGTCCCAAGATGGGGTGAGTGCAACCCGCGATCGCACCATTGTTGACAATATTCCCGTTGCTCAATTCCACAACGGCGGACGGATTCGGTTTGGTCCCGATGGGATGCTTTATATTGGCACCGGAGACGCCAGAGATCCAAACCTTTCTCAGAATGTCAAAAGTCTTGCAGGCAAGATTTTGCGCGTCACCCCTGATGGCCAGGTACCCGCTGATAATCCCTTCCCAGGAAATCCAGTTTATATCCTGGGGATTCGCAATACTCAGGGGTTTGATTGGGTCAATGTATCGACTCTGTGGGTCAGCGATCATGGCCCTAGTGGCGAGTTAGGGCGATCGGGACACGATAAAGTCAGTGTTGCCCAGGCAGGTGATAATTTGGGCTGGCCCACTATCTACCGCTGTGAATCACAGCAAGGATTAGTCACCCCTGCGATCGTGTGGCAGCAGGCATTACCCCCCGGAGGAGCCACCATCTACACAGGCAGTGCGATTCCTGAATGGAAAGGCAACCTCATCGTTGCAGGACTGCGGGCAGAGCAATTGCAGCGAATTGTCATTGATCCTCGATCGGGTCAGGTGCAGCAGCATGAAGTGTATTTGCAGGGGCAGCAGGGACGGCTCAGAGAAGCGATTATGGGCCCCGATGGGGAATTGTATGTAACCACCAGTAATTGTGATGGTCGCGGCAGTTGCCCACCAGAGCAGGACAAGATTCTTCGCATTACTCGCTGAGTCAGTTTTTGAACCTGTCACCTTCTGATCACTTTTGGGCTTCAAATTGAAAACAGGTAGAGAATTACGATCGCTCGATCGATTGCTTTACCTGTTCTTTTATGAGTTGAATGGGTAATTCTAATGCTAGATCTCTGGTACAAAAATGCCATCATCTATTGCATCGATGTCAAAACCTTCATGGATGCGAATGGTGATGGCATTGGTGACTTTGCAGGCTTGACTGAGCGCGTTGATTACCTGTCTGGGTTGGGCGTTACCTGCATCTGGCTCATGCCTTTCTATCCATCTCCCAATAAAGATAATGGGTACGATGTGATGGACTACTACAGCATCGATCCTCGTTTAGGAACATTGGGAGATTTTGTTGCATTCACCCATAGGGCAGAAGAACGAGGAATTCGGGTTATTGTGGATTTGGTTGTCAACCATACATCAGATCAGCACCCCTGGTTTCAAGCAGCTTGTAGAGATAAAGCATCCAAATACTGGAACTACTACTTGTGGTCAAAAGAGAAACCGCAGGATTTGCTAGAAGGTATTATCTTCCCTGGTTTTCAGAAAGCGACGTGGACATATCAACCAGAAGCAGAAGCCTATTATGCCCATCGGTTCTATGACCATCAGGCTGACTTGAATATTACTAATCCTGAAGTCAGGATAGAGATTCAAAAAATCATGGGGTTTTGGTTGAGGTTGGGCGTATCTGGGTTTCGGATTGATGCCGCTCCCTATCTCATTGAACTGAGACAGGCTGATAACCTGTTTGAGCGAGTCGATGATCCTTACATCTACATTGATGAACTGCGGAATTTTCTTTCCTGGCGACGGGGAGATGCGATTTTGCTGGCAGAAGCCAATGAACCTCCCGAAGCACTATCCAGGTATTTTGGGGATGGCAACCGGATGCAAATGCTGTTTAACTTTTGGGGAAATCAACATTTAATGCTTGCCCTGGCACAGGAAACAGCAACTCCACTAATTGAAGCATTTAAAGAATTGCCAGATGTCCCCCCCATTGGGCAATGGGCAAACTTTATTCGCAATCATGATGAACTGTCACTCGATCAACTCTCCAATGTTCAGCAAGACGAAATTGCAGGGGCATTTGCGCCCGATCGCGATCGAATGTGGATTTTCGATCGCGGTATCCGTCGTCGATTTGCTCCTATGGTCAAGGGCGATATTCAGCGACTGCGACTAACCTATAGTTTGCTGCTAACCCTACCAGGCACGCCAGTGATTAACTATGGCGAAGAATTGGGTATGGGCGATGACTTATCATTGAAAGAGCGCGATCCGGCTCGGACACCAATGCAATGGTCGAGTGCGCCCAATGGTGGATTTTCGACGGCCCAGGCCGATCAACTCCTCCTTCCTGTTATTTCCGAAGGCGAATACAGCTACGAGCATTTGAATGTCAAGGTTCAACGTCGAAACCCTGACTCGTTGATCAACTGGATGGAACGCGCCATCCGCGTGCGGAAGGAATCCCCAGAGTTTGGTTGGGGCGCATGGCAAATCTTGGAGGCAAATCACCCCAGTGTATTCGCCCATCGGTGTGAGTGGGAGGGCAGGGTGGTTATTGCCGTACATAATCTGGCAGAAGCTGCCTGTACAGCAACATTGACGCTCAAAGAGGATGCTAACAAATATTTGATTGATTTGTTTGAAGATCAGCCGGATCAGGCGATCGTGGATTCCTCTCATAAAATTCATCTCAAAGGCTACGGTTACCATTGGTTTCGCGTGGGCAACCAGCCTTTTTAACCGATTTCCATACAAGGAAGAAGTATTGTGGTTCCCCTTCACGACAACAATCCTACCCGAATTACTCCTTACGTCAATTATGGGTTAATTGGTATCAACATCGTTATTTTTTGGTATGAGGCAAGTTTATCAGCTCCGCAATTGCAGAGTTTTGTACAAGCCTATGCGGTTGTTCCGAATCAATTAACTACCAGTTTTCAAAGTGGTGATCTCACACAAATTCTACTTCAAGCGATGACACTCATTACCTCGCAGTTTCTGCATGGAGGCTTTTTGCATCTGGGTGGAAATATGCTGTTTTTGTGGGTATTTGGCAACAACATCGAAGATCAGTTGGGACATATCAAGTTTTTGATTTTCTATCTGCTTTGTGGAGCCTTGGCAGGGTTGGCGCAGTGGTTTTTCTCGATGCAGTCTACGGTGCCTGCGTTGGGAGCTAGTGGGGCGATAGCGGGTGTCCTTGGAGCTTACATTCTTCGCTTTCCTCACGCTAAAATTCTGACCTTGGTTCCGTTAGGATTCTTTATAACAACTTTCCGTATCCCGGCAATTTTCTTCCTGGGCTTTTGGTTTGTCCAACAAGCTTTGTACGGTATTGCCAGTTTGCAGATACGCAGTAATGTCGGCATGGAAGGTGGTGGTATTGCTTACTGGGCACATGCGGGAGGATTCGTCTTTGGTGTCCTTCTGGGTCCTCTCTTTGGTCTCTTTGCGTCAAAAGAGCGTTAATTTCAGAAGCGATCGATCAATTAGTCAAGTAATCTGGGAGGGTGACAAAAAGGTCTACAAACTAGGCATAATCAGGGTGGCAGCCCCCTATACCTGTTGATAAAAGCGACGCTTATTTCGAGTTTTCATTAAGTCTTGCACAGATTCATAATATCGTTCGAGATAATTTGCCCACTGCTCTCCCTCTTGCACGCCTCCCTGTACTCCGTTTGCCGTATTTTTGGCATTGAGGTATGTCAAGAAATCTGTGTAGCTTGCTCCGGCGACTTTCGGCTGTTCTTGGATAGGGAAATACCCGTGGAACCAGCTCTAACCTGACATTGATTTAATTATCCACAGTGGTTCAAAGTCAAGCGAGAATAAGCCATTGGGCTATATAAAAACTGGCCGGACTATTGATCTAAAATCTAAAATCTAAAATCTAAAATCTAAAATCGATTGACTTGTTTTTCTGATTGTATCAAGCAAACCAAGATTTTAATTAACATAAACTGAGCCTGTGTCAGTTGTTTTTGTAAATGGGTCTGATAGGATGTCCGTAGCATTTTTTTAGGATAGGCTAGCTTGTCACAATTCGGCGGTCGATTTTTTTTACCGCAACGAAGCTCAACCTTTGCCCCATCTGGGTTTCAAGTGGGCTTGTCACCCCGCCAGCCGGGAATAAAAAATTTTGTCATTTTTTAGTCACATTTACTTGTGACTCTAAAATATAAGAGCTTAAACGCTTAGATCATATCTTTTTCAGTCTGAGTCGAATCGACTCCAATGCTAATTAGCTCATGGCTAATCAGTAGAAGGAAATTAATAAGGACTTTGATGGCCTTTGATGAATCACCCTTTACACCCTTTCTCTTTGAGCAAGCGCTTACCCTAGCAGAACAAGAGAATGCTGTTTGCCAAGTTTTCCATTGTATTGACCCATCTCACTTGAGTCAGTACACTCCCATCACTTCCCTAAGTGCAGGAGAGGAGAAAAATCAAAAGCTATGGCGGCTTTACCAGCAGAAGTAAATCTGTGGCAGATGTCAGTAGACTTTATCTACGAAAAGGGAAAGTCAGGACGGGCGATTTGCCATGTATAGCAATCCGATCTGAGTCTCACAACACAACGCCCTCTTGTCTTCGTAGACTTGTTGTATAGCAAGACTTTCAGATTTTACGGATCTAGAAAATCACTTAGGATTGCTATATCTCGACAATGGGGAGCAGACCTTATTGTTGTGCTAGCGCAACCAAAAGGTTAGCCGAGGTGCTAGTACGGAGTGTCAGTAACTATGTCGTTCCTCATCCTCCTTGCTCAATCCTGGTGATTTCAGGCGAAGCTCTTAGCGAAGCAAGAGCTACTGCAGATCGTGCTGGCTTTTCCGAATCTGTCAAACCGTCTTTTTTATCTCATTGAATTGACCGAAAACGATGAAAAACTTTTTACAACAACCTATCCGTTTTTTGATAGCAGGAGCTGCGGTAGTCCTGCTGATCATTTCCTGTCAATCGACACCACAGGCGCAGACATCCCAGACATCCCCCTCGACGACTCAACCATCTGCTGTCGCATCACCGGGTGGGGAACTGAGCGCCTACCCCGCGCAACTACCGCCGTTGCCCTATGAGTATGGTGCATTGGCGAAAGCTATTGATGCCGAAACCATGAAGCTTCATCACGATCGCCATCACGCCTCTTATGTTGAGAATCTCAATGAGGCATTAAAGCAACAGTCGAATTTGCAGAACCGTAGTGTTGAAGCTTTGCTACGTGACCTTAACAGTGTGCCGGAAGCTATTCGCACAACTGTTCAGAATAATGGGGGTGGGCATTTAAACCACACGATTTTCTGGCAAATTATGAGTCCCAATGGGGGTGGGCAACCTACTGGTGCAGTTGCTGAAGCCATCAATCAAACCTTTGGGAGTTTTGAGAACTTTAGAAAACAGTTTAACGAAGCGGGGGGCGGTCGCTTTGGCAGTGGTTGGGTTTGGTTAGTTCGTAATTCCCAAGGACAACTGCAAATTACCACAACGCCCAATCAGGACAATCCGATTACCGAAGGCTTATACCCAATCTTGGGCAACGATGTCTGGGAACACGCCTATTATCTGCGCTACCAAAATCGCCGCGCTGAATATCTGACCAATTGGTGGGATGTGGTCAACTGGGAAGAAGTAAACCGACGGTTTCAACTCGCATCCCAACCATAATCGTCTAGGAGTTTGCTGTCAACTACCCACCACTAATCGGAGTACCGATATAGTGGGGGCACAGAAATTGCAGAGTTGACCAGTTTAAGTGTTAAATCACTACGTTTAAGGTAAGCGTTAAAGACCTACCAGAGAATGCGTTGCTAGTTCTCTGCTCTAGAACTTAAAAGTTAAACAGGTGTAAGGGTTAAGCCAGTGCTTTTAAGATAGTTACCGACCTTAAACATTGACGAAGCGAACATTACCCCGAAAGGGAGGACTTAAATGTCTAATTTTGTTTTTGTACTTGATACCCAAAAACGACCGCTCAATCCAATCCACCCAGGAATAGCTCGTAAGTTGCTAATTAATGGCAAAGCCGCTGTTCTTAAAAGGTATCCATTCACACTAATTCTCAAAGTAGAGGTAACAGCAACCCGAAAACCAATCACTCTTAAAATAGATCCGGGTTCTAGAACCAGCGGGTTCGCATTAGTGCAAGGGGAAAAAGTAATCTTTGGTGCAGAACTAACTCACCGAGGTCAAGCTATTAAAGCCAGCCTTGAATCTCGTCGTTCATTGCGTAGAGGAAGGAGGAATCGCCATACTCGCTATCGTCCAGCTAGATTTCTAAATAGGACTCGCCCTAAAGGTTGGCTAGCGCCCAGTTTGCAACACCGCCTTGAAACAACTCTAACATGGGTGACTAGATTGAGGAAACTGGCCCCCATTGCCTCTATTGTTCAAGAACTTGTACGGTTCGACTTACAACAATTAGAAAACCCAGAAATTTCTGGAATCGAGTACCAGCAAGGCGTTTTGTGTGGCTACGAAGTCCGCGAATACTTGCTAGCCAAATGGGACAGAAAGTGTGCTTACTGTGGTGTTACAAATACACCGTTACAAGTCGAGCATATTCATCCCAAAGCTAAGGGTGGTTCTAATCGCATTTCTAATCTTTGCCTTGCTTGTGAAAATTGCAATATCAAGAAAGGAACTCAAAATATTGAGCAATTCCTGTCTAAAAAGCCAGAGGTTTTAAAACGGGTTTTGTCTCAAGCAAGGCGTTATTTAAAAGACGCAACAGCAGTCAATTCAACTCGTTGGGCATTATTTAATCGACTCCGTATGACTGGTTTGCCTGTTTCTACTGGCAGTGGGGGCTTAACAAAGTTCAATCGCACTCGATTAAATGTAGCTAAAACTCACTGGCTAGATGCAGCTTGTGTTGGGAACGTTGAATCGCTGAAGATTTTAACAAACAAGCCGTTGTTAATTAAAGCTACTGGGCATGGGACGCGCCAAATGTGTCGTACCGATAAGTTTGGATTTCCATGTCGCTATGTTCCCCGGCTTAAGTTTGTTAAAGGTTTTCAAACTGGAGATATGGTCAAAGCAATCGTTACTTCTGGTAAGAAAGTTGGTAAATACTTTGGGCGTGTTGCCGTTAGAACGAGTGGTTCATTTAATATTTCCGCATCAAAATTGGTGTCGGGGGTTAGCCACAAATATTGTTCAATTATTCACAGAAAGGATGGTTATTCGTATGCAGCATAAACCTTGCCCCCCTTTTCCTCCCACCACTGACCTGAGTACAGGTTCAGTGGGGGTCTCCAAGGGGGAAAACAGATGAGAAGGTTGTTGATGCATAGCCCGAGCGCTGTTGCTGTTCTCTGGATTGTAGGGTATCTGTCACTAACTCTATTTCCCCTGTTGGTGCTGTTACTGCATCCGGCTCCCTCTGGACGTGGATTCTGGACTGAGTTTTCGGTAGCGCTGGGCTTTATTGGTTTGGCGATGATGGCGTTGCAATTTATCCTGACGGCCCGCGTCAATCGGATCGAAACCTCTTACGGGATTGATATCCTGCTGCAGTTTCATCGCTATACCTCACTGGTGGCATTTTTCATGGTTCTGGTACATCCAGTTATTTTATTTATTGCTCAACCGGAAACCCTGCAACTACTCAACTTTCCCCAGGCCCCTTGGCGGGCGCGGATGGCTGTCTTGGGTACACTGGCATTTCTGGCAATGGTGGTGACAACTATCTGGCGCAAACCACTCAAGATTCCCTACGAACCGTGGCGAGCCTCTCACACCATTCTGGCAGTGGTGGCAGTGGGATTCGGCTTTGCACATGCCCTCGCCGTTGGCAATTATTTAGGCTTGTTCTGGAAAGCTGTGCTATGGGGAGGCATTATTCTCGTCTCGCTCTGGCTAATCGTTTATGTGCGGTTGGTCAAACCCTGGTTGATGACTCAAAAGCCCTACGTGGTAGAGGAAGTGCTGCCCCAACGGGGTGATGTCTGGACGCTGGCATTGCGTCCGCTGGGACATGAAGGCTTTACCTTTGAACCCGGTCAATTTGCCTGGTTGACGCTGAATATTACCCCGCTGAGTATGCGAGAACATCCGTTTTCGATGTCGTCTTGTGCCGATCGCGCCGATCGCATCGAGTTTGGTATCAAAGCGATCGGAGATTTCACCAAAGGCATCAAAGATGTTCAACCGGGAACGAGAGCGTATTTGGATGGGCCCTATGGCGTATTTACGACCGAGCGCTATTGGGACAGCGCTGGCTTTGTGCTGATTGCCGGTGGAGTGGGGATTACACCCATCTTCAGCATCCTGTTGACAGCGGCGGAACGAAAGGACGATCGCCCCTTTTTGCTGATCTACGCGGCTTCCTCCTGGGACGACCTGACCTATCAAGAAGAGCTAGACGCTTTAAAGGAAAAATTAGATCTATCGATCGTCTATGTGTTGCGAAAAGCTCATGACGATTGGGCAGGTGACACAGGTTATGTTGACCAAGCATTATTGGAAAAATACATTCCTCTTCATCGGGGCAGTCGGCATTACTTTGTCTGTGCGGCTCCGGTGATGATGGATGCAGTTGAGCGGGCGTTATTTGAACTAAATGTTCCCGTCACGAACGTTCACATGGAACACTTTGATTTAGCTTAATGGGGGGCTATGCGTTACAGTATCATGTTGCAACTGGTAGCAGGCACAACGCTCATTTTGTTGGGAGTTGCGGTTCTCTTTGCCTGGATTCAAACTCGAATTGAGCCTATTGATCTTAGAGAAGACAGAATTTCTAGTCCTTCTCATCACAGGCACTAAATCCATGCTTGGGATCGGCGGTACTTGATCTATTTCCCACTCGCCAATGGTGCAGCAATTTTTCGCTCAACCGCTTAGTTCTTCATCCGGTAGCTGATCAATTTGCGGACATTTTCAACCGGCATGGCTAATTCTTGGGCGATCGTTGCTTCGACCTGACTGGTTTGGGTTACTGGAAACTCGTATTCCAGCTTCTTTAAAGTTGAGTCACTGGTGTTGACAAAAATAGTGGTAACACCCAGGCTGCGATCGATTTCTGCATTTATGGTCAAGATTGTTACTGGTAATCTCCGATTTAACGGTCTATCTGCCAGTAGTTTGTTGACAGAGTTATACGGACGGCTTAGAGTTTGGGCCGCGATGAAGTTACCTGTAGTCCAGAATAAGGCTGCTACCAATGGCAGAGGTACCCAAAATTCCCAGGCAGCGCGGTGTAGAAGTGGTAGGATGCGAGGTAAAGTCATGGGAATGTTGGATTTTAGATTTAGATTGCTCGAAATAATCGGGAGAAACTACCAACATTTTAGTTAGCAACTGATTGGCATAAATCTTACCTGTGATGGATGCTTTTCCTAAATTTCTTCTCTAACATACATAAAATTTGCCGAACAATGGTTAGACGGATGCGAATTCTCCTGGTAGAAGACGATGTAGATCAACTGGAGCCACTTCAAGCTGCTCTCTCTGAGGCGGGACATATTGTCGATGGTGTAGAAGATGGGGCGACGGCCCAGTGGATTTTATCGAAGCGGGACTATGATCTGTTGATCCTTGATTGGTTATTACCTGAGATCAGTGGCTTAAGCTTATGCCAGCAATACCGCCGTCTGGGAAAAACGGCCCCGGTGTTGCTGTTGACTGCCAAAGATGCGATTGTTGACAAAATTAGCGCTTTAGACGCTGGAGCCGATGATTATCTCATCAAACCCGCCGATGTGTTTGAACTGCTGGCACGGGTGCGGGCCTTGGGACGACGATCGCCACTTTGGAAAGGGGATACTTTACAGGTTGAAGATATGACTCTACATCTATCAACGCTGACTATTGAACGGGGGGAGCAAAGTATGCAGTTATCGACTCGTGAATTTCTATTTCTAGAGTATCTGATGCGCCATCCTCGTCAGATACTCTCCCGCAGCCAAATAGAACAAGCCTTGTGGGAGTGGGGCAACGAACCTGAGAGTAATGCGATTACTGTCCTAGTGCGTCGTCTGCGGCAGCGATTGCAGATGATAGGTGCTGTCAGTTGGCTAGAAACCGTATATGGTATGGGATATCGCTTGAATCCAGATGTTTAATCGTAGCCGCCGCAATCTGGCCCACTGGTTTACGCTCTCGATGGGGGCTATTCTGATCGTGTTTGCCGGGATCATTTACTACCAGCGAGCGGTTAACAGCTTAGAAGAGTGCGATCGACTACTCTACAAAAAAGCAAGAGTCATGGCTGCCAATATTGACTATGGTTTGCGGCAGGGAAAAGAACACATCGATCTGAGTAACGTTCCGATTCTTGGTAATTATTCTCCTCCCTCTGGCAGTGAAGTTGTTTACGCTAGGTGGTATTCAGCGACTGGACAACTGCAACAGTTTTATGGGGCGCAGCCCTCGGATCGGATTCAGGCTCGCGCGGCGTTTCAAACCATTGAGTCTTCCCCCGAGTGGCTGCGACAATTAACGCTTCCGGTTGACTACAACGGACGCACGATTGGCTATCTCCAGATTGCCATCCCTTTGACGGATGCTCAGAAAACACTGAGAGAGTTACTGATTGTGATGGTGATAACATTGCCCTTGACTCTGGGCGCGATTAGTCTAGTAGGTTGGTTTTTAGGCGGATTGGCTATGCAACCGATTCAAAACGCCTATGTCCAAATGCAAAGATTTACGTCTGATGCTTCCCACGAACTAAGGGCACCGCTTGCCACCATACTCAGCAATGCCCAGGTTGGCTTACTCAGCCCAGTCGATGCCGGCGGGCCTAAGCACTCTCGATTGGAAAAGATTGCTGAAACGGCTAAGTCGATGAATCGGTTGGTGACTGATCTCTTGTTTTTAGCACGACAGGCAGGACAGTTAGATGCAAAGTCGATTCAATCGATTCACTTGAATGACCTGTTAAAAGATACGATCGCCACTTCATCAATACAGGGTGTTGCCCAGCATTTAAGCCTTCATTTAGAACTGCCTGAAGAGAGAGTTATCATCAAAGCCAATTCTGATTTATTAAAACAAGCTATCACTAATCTACTCACCAATGCCTGCAAATATACCTTACCTGAAGGAACAGTGTGGCTGCGGTTATTGACTCAATCTCATCGCATTTTAATTCAAATAGAAGATACGGGAATCGGCATTCCCGATGTAGATTTGCCACACATTTTTGACCGATTTTACCGAGTTGATGAGGTACGAACACGGAAGAAAGGCGGCTCTGGATTGGGATTGGCGATCGCCCAGCAAATTGTGGAAGCTCACGGCGGACACCTAACGGTAAGTAGCGAGGTTGGGAAAGGTTCTCTGTTTCAAATAGAACTGCCCCTGTCAATCGATTTTAGATTTTAGATTTTAGATTAAAGAATTGAAGCATTGACTTGCGCGAGATAAATTCGGGGGTTCCTTTATCGGATACAGGTTTTTTATTTCTGGACGGATGAATCACGTGGCGGGTATCCTGGATGGGGAGCATCTCATATTTGTAAAAACACTTCTTCTGGCTCCTTCCTTCTTCCTCTTCCCTCTTCCCTCCTGCCTCCTGCCTCCTGCCTCCTGCCTCAAAACTCCAATTTCTAGCGGAGGCCTGCTTTCATTGAGATGCTCCCCCTGGATGCTTTCGGTCATAGAAGATATCCTGCGGCTATAACGGGGACATCGAAGATTGTCACTCTTGAATCACAGTTGCGATCGATTGTGTAGTTGCGGTTTCAGCCGCCGAGGGGAAAGTGCGCGACTTTATTAACTTCTACAGCCGATCGCACTTTTGTCGATCTGTCGCTGTCGCGCACCTACTCCCAAATCTGAAACAATCAGATTTAATCACGAGTTAGCAATTAGCAATTACTAATCACCAGTTAGCAATTAGCAATTAGCAATTACTCTATAAGTAATTACCAATTACCAACTGTAAACTATTTATTCAACGCTTCGCGGGCGGCTACCGCTTCGTCGGGATGAATATTCAAGCGGGTCAAATTAATTCGACCTTTGTTGTCAATTTCTCGCACTTTGACAATCACTTCATCGTTCACAGCTAACTCGTCTTCCACTTTCCCAACGCGGTAGTCAGCTAACTGGGAAATGTGAATCATTCCTTCTTTTCCGGGCAAAATTTCCACAAAAGCGCCGATCGGAATAATTCGAGTTACGCGGCCGACATACACATCTCCTGCATTCAACTTGCGCGTCATGCCTTGGACAATGTTGTAAGCCCGTTGAGCTTTTTCGCTGTCGTTGCCAGCAATTGTCACGGTTCCGTCGTCTTCGATGTCAATTTTGACACCGGTTTCTTCGGTGATGGCTTTGATCGTTTTGCCACCAGGCCCAATTACCAAACCGATAAATTCTGGATCGATTTTCAGGGTTAGCAAACGCGGTGCAAACGGCGACATTTCCTTGCGGGGAGTGTCGATGGTTGACAGCATTCTTTCTAAAATGTGCAGTCTGGCCGGTTTGGCTTGGCGGATGGCGGTGGCTATCACATCTAAGGGTAAACCTTTGATTTTCATGTCCATCTGCAAAGCAGTAATCCCGGTGTCGGTACCGGCTACTTTGAAGTCCATGTCGCCTAAAAAGTCTTCAATTGCCTGAATGTCAGTCAAAATTCGGACTTCATCGCCTTCTTTAATTAAGCCCATTGCCGCGCCGCTGACGGGTTGGGAAAGGGGAACGCCTGCATCCATTAATGCTAGCGTTGAGGCGCAAACTGAACCCATTGAGGTGGAACCGTCGGAAGAAAGGATTTCGGAAACTACGCGAATGACGTAGGGGAAATCTTCTTTGGATGGCAAAACGGGCAGTAAAGCGCGTTCTGCGAGGGCTCCGTGACCGATTTCTCGGCGTCCGGGCGATCGCATCGGCTTGGTTTCTCCCACGGAAAACGGCGGGAAGTTGTAGTGGTGGAGGTAGCGTTTGTCTTGCTGCGGGTGCAAGTCGTCTCCTAAGTCTTGGGCGTCGCCTGGGGTTCCCAGGGTAGCTGCGGACAACACTTGGGTTAACCCCCGATTAAACAACGCACAGCCGTGTACTCGCGACGGCAAGACGCCTACGCGACAAGAAACGGGTCGCACCTCGTCTAGCTTGCGACCGTCTACGCGGACGCCATCTTCGAGGATCTGCTTCCGCATCATTTTTTTGGTAACGTCTTTGAAAACGTTGCCGATCGCCTTGCTGTTGGCGGTGGCTGCTAGTTTTACCGGATCGTCTTCGGCAAGTTCGGCGATGGCAGCTTCGACTTCATTTGCCTTAACTTCGTCCAATGCTGCATTCCGTATGGTTTTGTCTTTTTCAAATCTTGACAAAATGATGCGGATGGGTTCTTGGGCGCGATCGCGAATAAAGTTTTCCAGGGCCGAATCTTGCGATGGCCGTTCCTCTACCACCAAATCGATGCCCAATTCCGCCATAATTTCGCGCTGGGCTTGAATCAAGTCACAGGCTGCTTCATAGCCGAAGTCGATCGCCTCGATGATATCCTGTTCCGGCAATTGGTTGGCGCCGGCTTCCACCATGATTACTCCGTCAGGAGAACCAGCTACCACGAGATCCAACTCGCCTTCTTTGATTTCGCTGTAGGTGGGGTTGATGATGAAATCGTCTCCTACCAAACCGACTCGTACCGCCGCCATCGGCCCGTAAAACGGCATTTTCGCCAGCAGTATCGCCACCGAAGCCCCCGTCACCGCCAAAACGTCTGGTGGCACTTGTTCGTCCATCGAAACCGTTGTGGCTACAACTTGGATGTCATCTCGCAGCCAGCTTGGAAATAGCGGACGCAGCGGTCGATCGATCAAACGGCCAGTCAAAGTCACTTTTTCTGGGGGACGCCCTTCCCTTCGCAAAAATCCACCGGGAATTTTACCGCCAGCGTAGAGTCTCTCTTCGTAATCCACCAACAGGGGCAGGAAATCAATTCCTTCTCTCCCCTGCGATCGAGTCGCTGTCACCAAAACCGCCGTGTCACCCGACTGAATCAAAACTGCACCGCCTGCTTGAGGCGCTAGTAAACCAATCTTCAGTCTAATATCCCGTCCATCGAAGGATATTGACTTGTCTATCTCTACCATGTAGCACTGCTTCCTTATCTACCACATTCTTTCTCTGTCGGGATCGTAACATTACCACAGGATGTTTGAGAGTCCGACGCCAAAAGACAGGGATAATCGCCTCGCGATCGACTGTCTGCGTCTGGCTTATGAGCATTTATACTCGAAAATTATTTTTTGCTGTCTGGGGTCGATGCTTCGGTCGATCGTCCGCTAAACGCCTTCCATAGATGGTACGATCAATTTTCGTTTGGGAATTGGGACGTTGAAGGAAGAAGGAAGAGGGATTTAGTTATCTAGGTCAGGGAATAAGCGGTAAGGTGTGCCCTAAGTACCTAAATATAAAAATTCTACCTAATTCCTATCTGGCTCAAATTTTCCTCGGTTTGTTTTAAATAAAGTTTTCATAAATTCCATATAAATGCTGTAGTCAACCTCGCACTTAAATACAAATATCAGGGTAAAAAAATATGGCTATTTTACACGGCAGTTGGCTCGTAGAGAATGAAAAAAGTTGCTTATTTATTTGGGGAGAAACTTGGCGAAAACTTGGGGCAATTGAAACCCTAGAATCGGGGATAAATTTACCGCACCCCTTAGCAATGACCGAATCGGAATTTAAAACTTTCCTAAATTCCTTGCAGCAGTCGGGAAAACTCAACTGGCAATTACCGGAAACCGCAGAAACTCCCCCGGAAAAAAGCAAAAAAACTAGGCGATCGCCCAAAACTACCAAGGAAGAAATCAGCGCACCAAACTCCTCAATTAAAAGGGAAATTCGGGCGATCGCACTTCCCACCCAAATCTCAGAATCGAACGCAAGTTTGATGCCGCAGCACTCCGCAGCAGCACTTGAGGAACCCGCCAAAACCGAGGAAATTTACCTTTATCCCTGGCAAGTAGAGGGTTTTTGTCTCAACCCTCAAGCAGCTTTTGTTTTCTTGCAATCACTACCGCTTAACAGCACGGAACCAGACTCTTTTGTTGGCTCAGATTTGCGTTTTTGGTCTCATATAGCTAGGTGGAGTTTGGATTTGTTGGCAAGATGCAAATTCTTGCCTGGATTGGAGAAACAGTCCGACGGTTCTGCTATTGCCAAATGGCAACCCCTGTTAGATAGTTCTACAGATACACTCCGCCTCGCCACTTTTGTCAAGCAAATGCCGACGGCTTGCCGAACATATCAATCGAAGGAAGGCACGACACGGATTTTGACACGGATACACGGATTAATTATCGATGAGCGTGAGTCAGATGTTGAAGTCAGAGGGAAGAAGGCAGAAGAATCCAGTCAATTGCCTTTAGCGGTGGATTTGCCGATGGGGGCGGAGGAATTGGTGTTAGGCTTTTTGAGTAGTATTGTAGATAGTCAAGTGCGATGGGCTGGTAGCTCTACTTTAGACATCAAAGCAGTTTCTCCGGTGCGCGACTGGCTGCAAGCTTTGCAGCAGGAATCTGGGATAGTTCAAGTAGAAACAGCAGCATTGGAAAATTTGGCAACCAAGCTGAGTGCTTGGACTGCACCCCTGCAAAATCAATTATCTCAACAAAGTCAATTTCGCACTTGCTTTCAACTCATACCACCAGCGCCCGGTAAAGCCAACTGGAATTTAAATTATTGCTTGCAAGCAGCAGATGAAACCGAATTTTTGGTAGACGCAACAACTGTTTGGAACAACTCTGTTGAGCGTTTGGCTTACGCGGGGCGGACAATAGAATTGCCTCAAGAAACTTTGCTCAGCGGCTTGGGTTTAGCCTCGAAACTTTATCCGTTAATTGAACCGAGTTTGCAAGCACAGCGGCCTCAATCTTGCCAATTGAATCCGCTGCAAGCTTACGAGTTTATTAAGTCTGTAGCTTGGCGGTTTGCTGATAGTGGCTTGGGCGTAGTTTTGCCGCCGAGTTTGACAAAGACGGATGGTTGGGCGAGTCGTTTGGGTTTGAGCATTCAAGCGGAAACTCCGAAAGTGACTCCGGCGAAAGGTGGGTTGGGATTGCAAAGTCTGCTAAATTTTAAGTGGGAATTGACGATCGGCGGACAGCGCATTTCTAAGGCAGAATTTGACAGATTGATCGCGTTGAATTCGCCTTTGGTGGAAATTAACGGTGAGTGGGTGGAGTTGCGCGCGCCGGATGTGAAAGCGGCTCAAACTTTTTTTGCCAGCCGCAAAGAGCAAATGACTCTTTCTTTGGAGGATGCTTTGCGTTTGGCGTCGGGCGATACTCAGATGATCGAAAAATTGCCTGTGGTGAATTTTGAGGCTACTGGTCAACTTCAGGAATTGTTGAATACTTTGAGCGATAATCAAGCGGTAAGTGCGATCGCAACTCCGGCTAGTTTCCGAGGACAATTGCGGCCTTATCAAGCCCTAGGAGCAGGCTGGTTAGCATTCTTAGAACGCTGGGGTTTGGGTGCTTGTCTCGCGGACGATATGGGATTAGGAAAGTGCATTTTACCACATTCTTTGCTTTTTGTTAATGGTTTTTTACAAAAAGCTGAAAAAATATGGGAAGCTTATGCCGGAAAAACAGAATTCGACGGTGAGGGCTTTTGGTCTGAACCTAACGAGCAATTACTGGTAAATTCCATACATCAGGAAACAGGCAAAATTGTACAGGCGACTATTCGACGACTTTACCGCCAGCAAGTACAAGAAAAGTTGCGAACAATCAAACTACAAGATGGTAGCAGCATCACAATTACCCGCCGCCACAAATTGTTAGGACGCGATGGCTGGACAAATGACCTCAAGGTTGGAGATTATGTTTGCGTTCCTGCTAAATTGTATTGGGAAGGAAAGCCGGAAGATCCCGATTTGGTCAAGTTTCTGGCTTGGCAGATTGCTGAGGGATATGAGCAGCGCGATCAAGCAATGCTCACAATAACGCAGAAAGATGTGGCAGTTCTTGAAGAATTGCGTTTCACACTTCACCGTTTAAGCAAAAAGTATGGGATAAAAATAAATAATCCTGCTGTTCGTACTCCCGGTAAGGAAAGAGCAGCATATTTAGCTGTGTGTAGTCGATCTTACCAAAGCTTTCTTGAGGCTAAAGGCTACGAGTGGGGGAAACTGTCAGCCGAGAAAAGCTTCCCACAATTTATCATGCAAGCCAATCTTGACAGCATACGAATTTTCCTCAAAAACTACTTTGATGCTGAAGGTTCTGTCATTCCTAAAATGCGGACTATCGAAATTAGCACCGCTTCGCCTTTAATCATCCAACAACTTTCTACACTGCTGCGGCGCTTTGGAATTTGGCTGCGAATCGCCACTAAGCAGAAACGCGCCACCAATGGCAGCGGGATTTTTCGCACGTATTACATCGGCACTTTCGGCGGTAACTCAGCGCGCATATTTTTGCAGGAAATTGGCTTCGGTGATTCCGAAAAACAGCGTAAATTAGAGCAGATTTGCGAAGTTAGTGCCAATACAAATGTCGAAGGAATTCCGGTTTCGGATCTTGTTGCCGATGCAGTGGAGATGACCAAACTGCCGCTACGGCATTTCGGAATGCACAATCCTGTTTATATTAACGGTTCCCAGCAGTTTTCCCGCATCAGCCTAGGAAAGGTGTTAGCAGGTATGGAAAATGTGCTTGGTGGTTCCGCAGAACAGGAGTACCGCCAGCTAAAGCCTTCTAAATGGACGAATCAGACCCTAGAGGCTTATGCAAATCTCAATGTAGCGCAGCTAGATAGTGTCCGAGAAAATTTGCAACTTATACTCGATCGCGAAGTTTTTTATTGCCGGATAGAGGAAATTGAGGATTTTGAGTACAGCGGGTGGGTTTATGATTTTGAGGTGAGCAAGCATCACAATTTTGTTGCCAATAATATCTTGTGCCACAATACTATTCAGCTAATTACTTTTCTCCTGCATTTACAAGAACAAGATTCTCTAGAAGCGCCAACATTACTGGTTTGTCCCACATCAGTATTGGGCAACTGGGAGCGCGAAGTCAAGAAATTTGGCCCGACGCTAAAAGTGTTAGTTCACCACGGAGACAAACGCGCTAAAGGCAAAGCATTTGCGACGGCAATTAAAGGAAAGGATTTAATAATTACCAGTTATGCCCTGGTGTTCCGCGATGCGAAGGAATTTCAAGGCATTAAATGGCAAGGATTGGTTTTAGATGAAGCGCAAAATATTAAAAATTCCGAGGCTAAGCAGTCGCAAGCGGTGCGGCAAATCGAGGCATCTTTTAAAATTGCGCTGACGGGAACTCCGGTGGAAAATAGACTGCAAGAATTGTGGTCAATTTTGGAGTTTCTCAATCCTGGTTATTTGGGGCCGCGCAATTTCTTTCAGCGCCGATTTGCAATTCCGATCGAGAAATACGGAGATAGGGAATCATTGCAGACTTTGCGATCGCTCGTTCGGCCTTTCATCCTCCGCCGCCTGAAAACTGACAAAGAAATCATCCAAGATTTGCCCGAAAAACAGGAGATGACTGTATTTTGTGGGCTGGCGACTCAACAGGCTGCATTATATCAGAAAATAGTCGAAGAGTCAATAGCTGAATTAGACTCAGCCGAAGGCATTCAGCGCCGGGGAATGATTCTGGCTTTGCTGGTAAAACTCAAGCAACTTTGCAACCATCCGGCTCTTATGAAAGCAGAAGCTAAGCCGAAAGAATTGGAGATTAAGAGCCAGGAATCGGGAAAATTGCAGCGGTTGGTGGAAATGTTAGAAGAGGTGATCGCTGAGGGCGATCGGGCTTTAATTTTTACTCAATTTGCCGAATGGGGAAAACTCCTGAAACCGCATCTAGAAAAGCATTTAGGGCGAGAAGTTTTGTTTTTGTACGGCGGAGTTAAGCAGCAGCAGCGGGAAGAAATGATCGATCGCTTCCAGCACGACCCCCAAGGCCCGCCGATTATGATTTTATCTTTAAAAGCAGGCGGTACTGGTTTGAACTTAACCAGAGCAACCCACGTTTTCCACTATGACAGATGGTGGAATCCCGCAGTAGAAAATCAGGCAACTGACCGCGTATTTCGCATCGGTCAAACCCGCAACGTGCAAGTCCACAAATTTGTCTGCACTGGTACGTTAGAGGAGAAAATACACGATATGATCGAAAGTAAGAAAGCTCTAGCCGAACAAGTTGTCAGCGCCGGCGAAAACTGGCTCACCGAACTCGATACAGACCAACTTCGGAATTTACTAATTCTCGATCGCAATGCTATTATAGAAACCGAAGAAGAATAATGTGCTTAATTACCAATTCCCAACAGCACGACACGGATGTCACGGATACACGGATAGCTGTTTTTTCCTTTGTGACCGAAAGCATTCAGGATACCCGCCACGTGATTCATCCGTCCAGAAATAAAAAACCTGTATCCGATAAAGGAGCCCCCGAATTTATCTCGCGCAAGTCAATGCTTCAATTCTTTAATCTAAAATCTAAAATCTAAAATCGATTGACTCCAGTATCCCAATTACCTGTTTGGCCAATGCCCGATGCCCAATTCCCAATTCCCGATTGAAGCCAGAAGGAAGAAGGAAGAGGGGAAGAGAAGGAGATAGGGAAAATTCCCTGTTTGGCCAATGCCCGGTTCCCAATTCCCAATTCCCTGTTTGGCCGATTCCCGATTCCCAATTCCCAATTCCCGATTCCCAAATCTAAAATCTAAAATCTAAAATCTAAAATCGAATGATTGACAGAGAATGGTGGACACAACAGTGGTTAGATTTAATCAATACCTACCGCTTCAAAAAGCGGTTAGAACGCGGCTGGCAGTACGCGCGCGAAGGTAAAGTTCTCAGCATTAAATTTCCCAATCAAGAAGTAATTGCCGTAGTTCAAGGAACAGATCCAAAACCCTATCAAGTTTCTTTAGGACTCGATACATTGAGCGATGAAGATTGGGATTATGTGATTGAAAATATGTCGCAAAGAGCGGTTTTTTCAGCTAAACTCTTAGCAGGAGAAATGCCGCACAATATTGAGGATGTATTTGCAGCAGCGGGCAAAACGCTATTTCCGTTAAGTTTATCTGATATTCGATCGCGCTGTAGCTGTCCTGACCCCAAAAACCCTTGCAAACACATCAGTGCAGTATACTACTTATTGGGCGATCGCTTCAGTGAAGACCCCTTCGTACTGTTTCAACTGCGGGGGAGAACCAAAGAGCAAATCTTGACAGCACTTCGTCAAAGACGAGGTACGCAAGGAGAGGAAAATTCCCAACTCAACTCCGGCGAAAATGCCCCCACTACGAATGCTAAATTGCCAAAGGTCGATCGCTTTTGGGAATACAATCAGCAGCTAGAATCATCTTTAGTAGTAATTGTACCGCCGCCCAGCAGCGAAACCGTATTAGATATCTTAGGCCCAATTCCCATCGCCACCGACGGAAAAGGAAGCGCTAGCAAATCCTCGCCCGCCTCTGACGCACTCAAGCAGCATTTTAGCAAAATCTACCAAGCAGTTAGCCAGCAAGCAGTTTTAGCAGCACTGAAACGGGGCGAAGGAGATTAACCTAATGTATTCCCAGAGATGATACAAGAGATTATGGCTGATAACAAATCAAGCTTTAATACCCATTTTATTCTTGAGTTTCTCTCTGCTGGAACGAGAGTTTGTCTAGAATAGATTTCAACCGAGGAGTCTTACTTTTGGCAATTTCAGTTTATACTTCCCGCAAATTACTCATAATTTCTATCAATTCCTGGGGGCTTTGAATCAAAAAATCAGGATTGTGTGCCACCAAAGCCTCCTCAGAATTAAAACCCCAACCTACAGCAATTACCTTAATTCCGGTTTTTCGAGCAGCTTCTATATCTCTAATCTCATCTCCCACATAAACGACTTCTTTAGCATTTATATGTTCGGTTTTTAGCCATCTATTAATAACTTTATGTTTGCCAAAAGTTGAGCCAGAGTAAATAAACGTGAAAGTGTCTTGCAAAGCATTTTTTTTCATCGATTCCAAGACATTTTCTCTGGAATTAGATGTGATAATGCCCAGTTGAAATCCCTGTTTTTTTAACTCCAGTAAAACTTCTTTAATCCCCGGAAATAAACGAATGTTGGGGATTTCGCTGCGTAACTCCGCTTTCAACATTCTAATCAACAGCGGGAATTTGAAGATAGAAATACCAGAATACTGAAGGACTTGCCAAGAAGTTAAATTGCTCAGTTGAGCGATTTGCTCTTTGGTCGCAGATTTAAAGCCTAATTCTACTGACAAACGGTTGGTGATGCTTAGAAGAATATCGATTGTATCTGCTAAAGTGCCGTCAAAATCAAAAATAATTACTTTGGTCATTGGACAATAGCAAATAAGGAACGGGGAAGCATACAATTTTAGATTTTAGATTTTAGATTTTAGATTTTAGATGGGGGAATGACTTACTGCATAATGTATTGACTCTTGGCGATCCGTACACACCCTAGGGTTATTATCTATAGGGTAAGGTGCACCCTAAGCACCCTGAGCGCGAACATATCAACTTTTAATCGTTAATTTGATTGGCTTTCGCATTTCGCCGCAGCATTTCGGGTTTAATTCGCCGCAGCGCCGAAGCTGTAAATCGGCGGTTCCATTCTTCGTCGGAGATGTCAGCTAATTCTGCAAGTGTCGGCGCTATATTTTCAGGATAAGGCTCAAACTCTACCACATCAGTTGGTTTAGCAAATCGCTGATTCCAAGGACAAACATCCTGACAAATGTCGCAGCCTGCTACCCAGCCTTGTAAATTAGATGCAATTTCGTCGGGCAATTTTTCGGCTCGATTCTCGATCGTGTGATAGGCTATACATCGATCGGCATTCACCACAAAAGGCTCAGTAATTGCTCCCGTCGGACACGCCTCAATGCAGCGAGTGCAAGTACCGCAATGTTCAGTATGAGACTCATCCGACGCTAACTCCAGATTAGTCAAGATTTCGCCCAAAAACACCCAAGAACCGTATTCGCGGGAAATTACATTACCATTTTTGGCAATCCAGCCAATCCCGGCACGCTGCGCCCACATTTTATCCTGAATCGGCCCGGTATCAGCATAATACCGTGCTTCAATTCCCTCGCCTTGCGATCGCACCCAATTTGCCAAAAGCTTCAGTTTTTTGTGCAAAATTCTATGGTAATCCCGCCCCCAACCGTAGCGAGAGATTTTAGCATATTCGATCGCTGCATCGTCCCCCCCCTCCCACAGGGGATTTTCGGGGCGTTGGTGGGGCGTGTAGTAGTTGATGGCGACACATATTAATGACTGCACCTCTGGCATCACCAATTGAATATCCTGCCGTTTCGGGTTTGCCATCCATGCCATATCCGCCTGATAACCCTTGTCCAGCCAAGCTTGCAATCTTTGTTTTTCTATATCAAAATCCGTGTCTGTTGAGGCTATCCCGACTTTGTGAAATCCCAACTCAAGGGCTTTTTGCTTAATGCGATCGCTATTAATTGATTTTTTCATCACGTAAGAAACCACTGCACAATTTGTGCCATAAGTCTAGTAACTTTCAGAGTAATTTTGAGACAGTATTGATAATACTTTGGCAATCTTTATATTTATAAGTTTGAACTCCAAAATGTCAAAAATGTTACATAATTTAATTTAGGGAGAATTCGATTCGCTAATTCAAGTACGCAAGTAAAACCGACAGCGAATCCCACAGCATACATATGGCAGTTAGTATTCAATCAGCTCAATCTATTTTCTCCAACACCGAGATTGCTAGCGTTGTTCCGGCTACCACGGAAGCGTTCTACAAACTCAGCGTTGAAGACCAACTAGCCTTGCTCTGGTATGCCTACACCGAAATGGGCGTTTCCATCACCGCAGCAGCACCGGGAGTAGCCAGCATGGCGCTTGTCGAAGGCATTCTGAGCGAAATCAAGCAAATGTCGCCGGCTGCTCAAAGCAAAACCATGTTTGACCTAGCCAGCAACGCCGACACAACAATTGGTCGGATTTACACTTCTTTGCGCGTCAACACCAAACTCGGTTTCTGGTACGAGTTGGGACAGTTGATGAAACAGGGCCTTGTGGCTCCGATCCCGGCTGGCTATCAAATGTCTCCCGAAGCCACCCAAGTCCTTGAAACCATCAAGAAACTAGATCCGGGTCAGCAAATTACCGTACTTCGGAATACCGTAGTTAACATGGGCTATGACCCTGCTTTTAACCAAGAGTACGGCAAACGCTCAGCCCCCCGCAGCACTCCCACCGCTCCAGAAGAGCGGGTGAAAACCCAAATTGAGGGTATCAGCGAGCAGACAGTGCTCAGCTACATCGACTACATGAACGCCTTCGACTTCACCCCAGCCGTCGGTTTATTTGCTGAAGAAGGTGCCCTGCAACCACCTTTCCAAAAGCCGATCGTTGGTCGCGACGCTATCCTCAACTATATGCGCGAAGAGTGCATCGGACTGAAAATGATGCCCGAGCGAGGCGTATCGGAACCCGCAGAAGATGGCTACCGCCAAGTGAAAGTCACTGGCAAAGTCGAAACTCCCTGGTTCGGATCGAATGTGGGTATGAACATCGCGTGGCGGTTTTTGCTCGATCCCCAAGGTCAAATTTTCTTTGTGGCGATCGACTTGTTGGCATCTCCTAAAGAATTGCTCAATTTGATCCGCAAATAGAATATTCTGGTTGGCTCTGTTAAACAGGCTTGCCCAAAAACCCAGATGCCTTTAGGCATCTGGGTTTAGAGCATTTTAGGTTTTAGATTTTAGATTTTAGATTCAATAATTGAAGGATTGGAAATGACTGATGGTATCAGGGTTTGCCGATTGGCTAAACTTGCATTTTTTGAAAGTAGTATTGATTTTGGTCGATCGCTCCCAAAGCTGCGATCGACGCTCTCCGGTTCCTCCTTTTTTAGGAGAATTATTTTCCTAGCCCTACTTATATCTTTTGAGGGATTTGCTGCGACAAAGAGAATGATTACAGTATACTCATTCCTTTGAAATGACTTGTTTTATGACCGCAACAACTCGACCTATTATAACTAGCTCTATAAAGATTGCCGGCATCACAATGCCAGGGATACTGCAATATTTTGAAACTTTAAACGCGGGCGATTTTGAAGCAACGGCTAATTTATTTGCCGATGATGGGGTTCTGCACGCGCCGTTTGAAGATCCAATTATCGGCAAGATTTCGATCGCCAGTTATCTCAAAAAAGAAGCGCGAGGAATGCAGCTAGAACCCCAGAAAGGTGTCAGCCAAATTTTAGAAGATGGCAATGTAGAAGTTCAGGTCAGCGGCCGGGTGCAAACTTCCGCATTTGGTGTTAATGTCGGATGGCTGTTCTTGCTCAATTCTGACAAAAAAATCCTTTCAGTCACGGTCAAACTGTTAGCTTCTCCCCAAGAATTGCTAAATCTGCGGTCACATAAGAAATGAGATGTTTGATAAGCTGTTTCACATTTAAATTGTTTGTTTTGGTTTGACCTGTCGATCGCACGTAATAGCTAAAATCGTGCGATCGACAGGTTAATCGGCTCTTTATCGCCAGAATCAGGCTGAAACCGGGTTTTTTCCAAATCTTTGGTAAAGTGCCACTCACGGTATAAAAATCCCGTTTCTGGGGTATTTGTGCGATCGGGACTTTACCCCTAAAATCTTACAGTCTCGCCTTGGGCTGACAATCAAGCATCCAGGATACCCGCCACGTGATTCATCCGTCCAGAAATAAAAAACCTGTATCCGATGAAACTTGCCGAACGTATTTATCTCGCGCAAGTCAATGCTTCAATTCTAAAATCTAAAATCTAAAATCTAAAATCGATTGACGCTACTGCACGGAAAATTGGCTGTCACCGCAGCGCGTGCGACAGACAGCCAAAGCGAGTCAAAAAGTGCCTTGCCAATCATTAATGACTAATGACTAATGACTAATGACTAATTAAGATTTTTCCGGCAAACTCGCTTCCAACTTGAGACAGTTGCGACCGTCTATTTGCAAAGTGTAGTCCACCCGATCCATAAGTCTGCTCATAATCAGCCAGCCGTAGCCGCTTTCCTGTTTAGCTTCCGGCCTCGGGGGATTGTAAGTATCCATTTCGTAACCTTTACCGTAATCCCAAATTTCTAAACCAATATCCCTATTTTTTAAATTCAAGCGAATTAACACGGGCAAATTGGGTTGATCTTTGTGAGCATGGCGGATCACGTTAGAATAGGCTTCTGCTAACACCAAGCGCAAACGATTCGACTGACGCGGCCAATCGACGTGCTCTCCTAGCTCTACTTCCAAACTGCTCAGCAACCAATTTTCAACAATTGTTAAAAACCGCAAGTCGCTTGGCACATGAAGCTCAGTATTCATAAAAAAATCCCGTAAGTTTGAAAACCCTGTGTCTTCCAGGTATGAAATACGACGAGCCGAATGGATTCGGCCTCAATACTTGTCGCTAATCGGGGGATACTAGCCTTTTCTGTTTAAAAATCAGGCATTCGTCATTCGGTAGAAGGCAGAAGTTAAGAGAATAGTTGAAAACTTTTGTTATGGGCTTAAAGCCCCTTAACAATTGATAATTATACCGAGACTGTAAGCAGTGAGGTATAAAAAATCTGTGTTTCAATCCTTGGCTTTTAAGCGTTGGTTTTTTCTGACGAATGCCTTCTACCTTAACCCTTTACAGGTATTTAATCCCCCAGGAAAGCGATTCAGGAAACTAGCTGCGCCATCGCCGGCTAGGTTTTTACTGTGGTTTTTGACTGGTGACGATAACACCGTCCTTTGTAGGACTACTCTATGGGCCGTCAACAAGCAGGGCTTAAGTTTTTTCGGCTCTCACCCACCCCCGACTATGCGTCGGGAGTCGCTGACAGATTCAAAGAACCTCCAGAGAGAGTATGGTTTGGTCGTCTTCTTGAACGGGATTATCAGCTCGGATGTGAGCCAACAAATTGTCCAAGTTGAAAGAACCAGGTTCCTGAATCAAAAGTTGCCAAAGCCCTTCTTGTTGTAGCATAGAACGGGTTGGTACACCCCCTGCTACCGCTTGACTTGTCACGCTAGCTTCAGTAATTCCGTCACTCGTCAGCAGAAATACATCTCCTGACTTTAATTCGATCGCACCTGCTTTGCCTCTCCAAACTGGTAGTATCCCCAAAGGAATGCCACGAGCTTTCAGGAAATTAGGCTCGGCTGGCGTTTTACCGCTAGCGGCTTGAGCTTTCACCTCCGAGTGAGACCAAACAATCGGGTAAATGTGACCAGCATTAGCAAAGGCGAGGTGTCCCGTTGACGGAGTGTAACGAGCAACAACCATTGTAATAAAATGGTTGTTGCCGATCAGGTCGTCAGACATACTGCTATTCATGTTCTGCATAACTCGATCGGGCTCTGGAGAAACTTCTTGGGAAAGTTCCCGCCGCATCACCGAAATCGCGCTCGCCATAAATAGAGCAGCCGGAACTCCCTTACCCGAAACATCTCCCACCGCTATCCAAATATCCCCTTGGGAGTGGACGTAGACTTCAAAAAAGTCCCCACCAACTTCCCGCGCGGGATAACAGCAAGCTTGCACCCTGACAGTTTCAAAATCCGGCCAACTTTGGCGCAACAAGTTTGTTTGGATTTGGCGAGCCACTTCCAACTCGTTTTGCATCTGCTTGGCTAAATCCAGAGTGCGCTGGTATAGCTTAGCTTGAGACAGGGCGAGAGCAGCTTGAGCTGCTACACCTTCTATTAACTCTATCTCTTCTGCCGACCAAGGGTTAGTGCCGCCAATCTGGGACAAAGCCAGTACCGCCAGCAATTCTTGCTGGTAAGTCAGGGGCACAGCAATCTCAACCGAGTTACCATTCCCCCCACTGTTTGAGTTCACTTGAGTTTGGCGGGTGGCTACGGCTTGCACCAGTAAATTTTCATCAAAAGAAAAGCTACTGGCATCGTCGGTTTGGGCTTGGTAGGGGAAGGTACTCGGTAATAGTCGATCGGCTTCTACTGGCCGCAGCATACAATAGTTGGCCTCAAAAGTTTGACCTACGGTTTGAACAATAGTTTGTACCATACTAGAGTAATCTAGCGACCCGCGAATCACGCTCATTACCTCATTGAACAGAGATTCCTTGCGTAAAGCGCGGCGCAATGCAACGCTGCGCTGCTTGTAGTATTTGTAAGTGTCTGAGGCTTGATTGATCACCAATTTGAGTTCTTCTGGATTCCACGGTTTGGTGATGTATTTGAAAACTTGACCTGAGTTGATGGCCTCAACCAAATCTTCAACATCGGTGTATCCCGTTAACAGAATCCGAATCGTATCGGGAAATCGCTCGACTGTTTTCCCCAAAAACTCGGTGCCATTCATTTCTGGCATCCGCTGGTCAGATATAATCACCGCCATCTCACCCTGTTCGTCTAGAACTTCCAGGGCGCTGAGGGCGCTATCTGCTTTGTAAACCTGAAAGTCGCGTCGAAACGTCCGGTACAATAAATCCAAGTTGTCGGGTTCGTCATCGACTACCATCAGTTTCAGCTTGCTTCCATCTCCCCGACTCATCTTTTTTCCCCCTTGAAAGCCCCCACCATAGCTGTAATCAGCAAGGTGGCGGGAGGAAAAGGGGGGCTGGATATATGCAACATATCAGTTACGTCAAGTTGAGTTAAAGAAACCCGTTTTACCTCAAGGTGAGCATTCCTTTCGCACCATCTGTTCGCACAGATGAGAGGCTTTCGATACTGTAACCCGCCTCGGTAGGCCGCTTCAATAGGGAAAATTCCCCAGTCAGCTTTCACAAAAAATACTCGGTAAGTGGGAAGCTCCGAGACTTTAGTCCTGAGAGGAAAACGACCCGGCGATTTCAATCGCCTTGAATCCCCTCGCGGGGCAGAGGGGTATGGTTGCCCCAAGGCGTGAGGATATGGTTTTCCTCAATCTCCCATTTCTGGGGTAAAGTTAGCTTCGCCAATGTTATAGAGGCTTGCGCCGGCTGGCAGCACTGTCGAGCGTGACTTTAAGACTGTTTAACTACTAGCGACAGGGCAGGGGACTAGCTTCGCATCAAGCGGGTGTCATGACCTAAATAACGTAGCCTGTTAAGGCGATAGCTGGTCAGTACAGCTTGTTTGATTTCTCTTACAAGCTCAGTGGCTTTAGCCCTGAGTTACTGACGCTGTGATACGAGCAATGACCTTGTTAGCAGTTGGTACTTTTCTAAACACACCAACATTCAAAACGGCTAATTAATGCTCTGATTGCAGAGTTCTTAACTAGCTGGGCACTGTCCTCGGTGTGAATTTTAACACTTACTACTAACGCAGGTATTGCTACCTAAGTCTGGTCAACACCGGCTGTATTTCAAGCCCCACTGTACCCGGAGGGTTAGTGGTGGGTTGTTGGCGCTATTGCCTACATCTTTGCCGAATCGTACTTGATTGCTGCATCCAAGTCCTCCTAATCTCTGAACTTTTTGCAGCAAGCATATTACTACTGCCGAATCAAGTTATTCTTTCTGCCAGTCTGAGCTTAGCAGAACGAGAGCGGGGATTTCTAGCGACTTCTTCGGATTGTGGCACGATCGGCTTTTTTGTCAGTACCTGCAAATTGGGTGTTCCTCTGAGTTGGTGCTTGACTGGTCGGTCTTCGAGACTGTGAAATGTAATGATTCCGATTCTCCCCCCTGGTTTTAACCACCTTGGCGCTTGGTTGAGGAAAGTTTCTAAAGAAGCGAGTTCGGAGTTGACAGCTATCCTTAAAGCTTGGAAAGTGCGGGTGGCCGGATGGATTCTGCCGTTGCGCTGCTTGGGAGGGAAGCTGCTGGCGATCGCCCCTGCAAGTTCTGTTGTAGTTTGAAAAGGGCGCCCTTGCACAATCCGCCTTGCGATGCGCCGCGACAGTCGCTCCTCGCCGTACCTGTAAATAATATCTGCTAGTTTAACTTCTTCCCAGTGGTTGATAATCTCTTCTGCCGTCAAAGATTGCTGCTGGTTCATACGCATATCTAGTTGAGCTGGGTGGCGAAAACTAAATCCCCGTTCCGGTGTATCGAACTGAGCAGAGCTGACGCCCAAGTCTGCTATGATACCATCAAATTCAGCCTCTGGGGACTGATATTCAGCAAAGTTACCGTGCCAAAACTCAACGGGCGAGTTGGCAAATCGGGCTTGGCAAAAACCGATGGCTTGTTCATCGCGGTCGATCGCCACCACTGTAACATCTGGCGCCGCCGCTAAAATCAAACTCGTGTGTCCGCCGCCCCCAAGCGTCGCGTCCAAATAGTGTCCGCCTGGACGCACAGCCAAACCCGCAATTAATTCTTGACCCAAAACTGGAACGTGATAGGTGTCAATACTGACATCCGATCCAAGGGTCTCCTTCTCAGAGAGCTCGATATCCTTCATAATCATAAAAGCGAAACAAAAATCAACAATAGTCAGTAATCATTAATTCATTTAATTATGTCAAGAATTGAGACTAGAACCGAACCGATGGTGCTCAACATGGGGCCGCACCACCCATCCATGCACGGGGTACTCCGGCTAATCGTCACCCTAGACGGGGAAGATGTGGTGGACTGCGAGCCAGTTTTGGGCTATCTGCACCGCGGGATGGAAAAAATTGCCGAAAATCGCACCAACGTGATGTACGTGCCCTACGTGAGCCGCTGGGACTACGCTGCGGGGATGTTTAACGAAGCGGTGACAGTGAATGCACCGGAAAAGTTGGCAAATATTGCTGTCCCGAAACGGGCTAGTTATATTCGGGTAATTATGCTGGAGTTGAACCGGATTGCTAACCACTTGATGTGGGTAGGGCCGTTTTTGGCGGACGTGGGCGCGCAAACTCCTTTTTTCTATACTATGCGCGATCGCGAACCCATTCTCGACTTGTGGGAAGCAGCCACAGGTTATCGCATGGTGAATAATAACTATTTCCGCATCGGCGGAGTCGCCGCCGATTTGCCCTACGGTTGGGTAGATAAGTGCCAAGATTTCTGCGATTACTTCATTCCCAAAATTGACGAATACGAACGTTTAATTACCAACAATCCAATCTTCCGCCGCCGGATTGAAGGCTTGGGTACTATTTCTCGCAACGAAGCTATTAACTGGGGACTTTCCGGCCCCATGTTGCGCGGTTCCGGCGTAAATTGGGATTTGCGGAAAGTTGACCATTACGAATGTTATGACGACTTCGACTGGGAAGTTTGTACCGAAGCTGCTGGCGATTGTTTAGCCCGGTATTTAGTACGGATTCGGGAGATGCGCGAGTCTGTTAAGATTATCTATCAAGCCTTGAAAGGACTCCCCGGCGGCCCTTACGAGAATTTGGAAGCGAAGCGCTTAGAAAGCGGGCCAAAATCTGAATGGAATGGTTTTGACTATCAGTTTATTGGCAAAAAAGTGGCGCCGACTTTTAAGATTCCCAAGGGCGAACATTATGTCCGCGTCGAAAGTGGCAAAGGTGAGTTGGGGATTTATATTATCGGGGATGATAGTGTGTTTCCTTGGCGGTGGAAGATTCGGGCTGCGGATTTTAATAATTTGCAGATTTTGCCTCACATTGTGCGCGGCGTGAAGATTGCGGATTTGGTGGCAATTTTGGGGAGTATCGACATTATTATGGGCTCGGTTGACAGGTAGACCCCCTGTTAGCAGTAAGGGCTTTAGTTATTAAACGAGTATGACTAAAGCCCTGACTGTTAATAATGATATGAGAACGCCACAGAATGATTGATCCTATAATAGTCAAAATATAATTTCAGTGTGCAGCCTATCTTATGTCTCTAAAA